>JAYUXO010000055.1:0-5371 GCA_043753505.1 Comamonadaceae bacterium | reverse complement strand
GCAAGACGCGGGGTTGGTCGGACGATATGGCGGTATCGCTATGAAATGTATAGCTGCTTGAGCAATATATAAAAGGACGGGTGGCCGATTTGGCTTGTTAGCGCTGGATTGGTGGCAGGCCGTCAGGATGGAGGCAAGCTGACGGGTGGCGGCACTTGCAGCGGTTGCCCAGCGGGATGTATCACCACCCTTTCAAGCCATACCTTGAAGCGAAGCGACGCCGGATGCGTTGACCGCGCCAACACCTGCACGAGTGTCTGTGCCGCTATGCGGAGCGTTTTTGGATCACCCCAATCCTTGACACTATCGGGGTGCAACGCACGCAGTGTTTGCTGACCCGACAGGTCGTTGATGACGCGTTTGACCTCACTGATACGCAGCCACCGAACGTGCCTGTCGTCTTCAATGATGTGAAACGAATGTCCTTTGTGTTGGAAGTGGTGACCCGTTAGCGCGCCCAGTGCCTGCTGCCGCACAACACGGTGCATTTCGCCCAGCAAGTCCATGACCGGACGAGCCAGCGCCACGCCAACCAGCGGCGCGCAGGTCACAACGGCAATGACGCCGAGCCACTGCCACACGGCATAGACCACAACAGCACACAGCAGCAGTCTGAGGACTATTTTTAACAAGATAGACAGCATGAATAAAACGCTTTCGAATACACTACATTGCTACTAATTCAATAGCTGCTTGAGCAGTAAATACCAGGGCTGATGCCTCATTTTTCTTAAAAATATTCCGGCTGCTCTACCGCCCCCGGCTGCGTCCACCCACCGACTGCTCCCGCGCCACCTCAATAAATTCACCCACCACCTCGCGGGTACGTGTGCCGCGCCGCCAGACCAGGCCCACGTCGATGCCGGGCACGGCGTCGCGCAGGTTGCGCATTTCAATATGGTCGGCGTCCAGCGTCCACGGGCGATATAAAAAGTCGGGCAGCAAGGCAATGCCGGCGCCCACGCCCACCAGCGAGCGGGCCGCCTCCAGCGACGAAGTGCGCAGCAGCACTTCGGGGCGCAGGCCATAGCGGCTCCACACGGCGCGCAGCACGTCGTCCACCCGGTCAGCCTCCAGTACCACTTGCGGTGTTGCGGCGCAGTCGGCCAGGGTCAGCTCGTTGCGCTGGGCCAATGGATGGCTGGCGGCGAGCCACACGCGGTTGGGCGAGCTGGTCAGCACCTCCACCACCAGCGCCTGCGGGTCGCCCAGGGCATTGGAGACCATGATGGCCAGATCAATTTCGCCATTAATCAGCAAATGCTCTAAAAACTGCGGCGCGTCCTCCACCACGGTGATCTTGACGGAGGGGTGTGAGCGTTGAAAGCGCGCGAACAGCTCGGCCAGGTAGTAACCTGCCACCAGCGTGGTTACGCCAATGGTCAGCGCACCAGTCAGCGCCTCCTGGCGGCCGCGGTCAATTTGCCCAGCCTCTGATACAGCAGAAATGACCTTGCGGGCGCTTGCCTGAAAACGGTGCCCTGCCTGCGTGAGCACCATGCCTTTGGCGGTGCGGTCAAACAGGCGCATGCCCAGGGTGTCTTCCACCTCCTGCACGCTTTTGGTCATGGCCGACTGCGCGATATTGATCATGCGGGCGGCAGCCGCAACCGAACCGGTCTCGGACACAGCCAAAAAATAACGGAATTGCTTCAATGTGAAATGACGCTGCACGGCTTTGGCGCTTTTTAACTACGGCGCGCCCCAAAAGAGGTCTTTAAAAAAGACGGGTTAACCCTGAATATCTATAAAACAGATTGCTCTGACTGCGAATATTGAACTTTCCGGATCGGCGGGTCAAGCGTAAGGTGTGGCTGCTTTCATTCATAAAGCGGGCGGTACTGACGATTCGTCGGGCCTGGTGTTGGATCACTTCGCAAGGAAAAATCATGAAACTTTTACAGACAGCCGCTGTGGCGCTGGGCGTGATGGCCGTGGGCAGCATGAGCGTGGCGCAGCCCGCCATGAAACAACTGGGCAAAGCTGAAGGTCAGGTCGACATCGTGGCCTGGGCGGGCTACATCGAGCGCGGCTCGACCGACAAGAACTTTGACTGGGTGACCGATTTTGAAAAGAAAAGCGGCTGCAAAGTGAACGTGAAAACCGCTGGCACCTCCGACGAAATGGTGGCGCTGATGAACGAAGGTGGCTTCGATTTGGTGACCGCTTCGGGCGACGCCAGCACCCGCCTGATTCGCGGCAAGAAAGTGCAGCCCATCAATGTGGAACTGATCCCCAGCTACAAAAACATTGACGCACGGCTGCAAAAAGCCGCCTGGCACTTTGAAAATAACACCCACTACGGCGTGCCCTATCAGTGGGGCTGGAACATCCTGATGTACAACACCAAGGTGTTTGGCGACAAAAAGCCCACCTCCTGGGCCACGGTTTTTGAGGAGCAGATATTGCCCGACGGCAAGTCCAACAAAGGACGCATTCAAGCCTTTGACGGCCCGATTCACATCGCCGACGCCGCGCTGTATTTGATGACGAAAAACCCGGCGTTGGGCATCAAGGACCCGTATGAGCTGAACGACGCGCAATACAAAGCCGCGCTGGATGTGCTGCGTGTTCAACGCAAGCTGGTGGGCAAGTACTGGCACGACGCGTTTGTGCAGATTGATGACTTCACCAATGAAGGCGTGGTCGCGTCTGGCTCCTGGCAGTTTCAGGCCAATATTTTGGGCTCCAAAAAGGTGCCTGTGGCCACTGTGGTGCCGACAGAGGGCGCGACGGGCTGGGCAGATTCAACCATGATGCATGTCGATGCCAAAAACCCCAACTGTGCCTATATGTGGATGGAGCATTCGCTGAACCCCAAGCTGCAGGGCGATTTGTCGGCCTGGTTCGGCTCGGTGCCCGCAGTACCGGCGGCCTGCAAGGGCAACAAGCTGTTAACCGATGAAGGTTGCGCGCGCCAGGGCTTCAATTCGTTTGACAAAATTTCGTTTTGGCGCACCCCCACCACGCAGTGCAAAACGCAAGACAACAAATGCGTGCCGTACCACAAGTGGGTGTCCGACTACATCGCGGTGTTGGGTGGTAGATAAGTTTTTTAAGACCGGGATCGGACGCAGAAAGGATTCAGAAGTTACGTAGAAGTCGCAGAAGAAATTCTTTTGTTGTTCTGCGTAACTCCTTTGCTTGCGCTTTTCGTATTCTCTTTTTTTGGAAGCACCACGCCATGACGCATGCCGTCAGCCTTAACCACGTCTCCTGCGTATTCGCTTCGGGTAAAAGCCAAGTAAGGGCGGTAGACGGGGTCAGTCTGGACGTGCAGGCAGGTGAGTTTTTCACTTTGCTGGGGCCTTCGGGTTCGGGCAAAACAACCTGCTTGCGCATGATTGGCGGCTTCACGCTACCCACAGCCGGCACGATCACCATTAACGGGCAAGACGTGAGCCAGCAGCCGCCTTATGCGCGGCCAGTGAACACGGTGTTTCAAGACTACGCACTGTTTCCGCACATGACGGTACTGGACAACGTGGCCTACAGCCAGATGGTCAAAGGCGTGCCCAAAGCAGCCCGCGAAGCCAAAGCCATGCAACTGCTGGAGACCGTGCAACTGCCCGAGATTGCGCAGCGCAAGCCCGGGCAACTGTCGGGCGGCCAGCGCCAGCGAGTGGCACTGGCGCGCGCGTTGATCAGTGAGCCACAGGTGTTGCTGCTCGACGAGCCCTTGGGTGCGCTGGATTTGAAGCTGCGCGAGCAGATGCAAAGCGAGCTGAAAACTTTGCAGCGCAAGCTTGGTATCACGTTCATCTTTGTGACGCATGACCAGCATGAGGCGCTGTCCATGAGTGACCGCATTGGTATCTTTAACAAAGGCAAGCTGGAGCAGGTGGCCACGCCACAAGCGCTGTACGACACGCCCAGCACCCGCTTTGTAGCGGAGTTTGTCGGAGCGGCCAATCTGTTTGAAGGTGACGACGCGTTGCGCCTGTGCGGCCTGCCGCTGGTCATGATCCGCCCTGAGCGCATAGGCTTGGGCGCAAGCGACGGCGCACGCGCCAGCGGCACCGTGCAAGAACTTCAGTATTTCGGCACCTTCTGGCGTGTGCGCGTGGCGCGAGACGGCCACGGCAGCATATTGGTAGAAGTGCCGGTGGTGCCGGGTAGCGCTCCGCCCGCTGTGGGCGACGCAACGCATTTGCACTGGGCTGCCGATGCAGCGCATGTCTTGAGTCCAGCAACACCATGACGACCCTGGCTGACCGCCTGTCCACCCGGCTGTACACCCGCAAGGGCTTGCTGCTGACCTTGCTCCTGGCCCCGCCGCTGCTCTGGTTTGGCGTGGTGTATCTGGGCTCTCTGCTGGCCTTACTCGCCAACAGTTTTTTCAGGCTCGACGATTTTTCGGGCCAGGTGGTGCGCGAAGTCGGTTTTCAGAATTTCATCGAAATCTTTGCCCCTGCCAACCTGGATGTAGCCATCCGCAGCACGACGATGGCCGCCGCCGTCACGCTGACTTGTGTAGCAATTGGATTTCCCATTGCCTACTACATGGCCCGCTACGCGCGCGGCCCGCAAAAAGCATTGCTGTATGTGGCAGTGATGCTACCGCTGTGGTCCAGCTACCTGGTTCGCCTATATGCGTGGAAATTGTTACTGGCCAAAGAAGGCGCTATTTCCTGGGTGCTGCAAAACCTGCATCTGCAGTGGGTGCTGGACGCGCTGCTGGCCACGCCGGTAATCGGTGGCAACTCGCTGAGTTTTTCGCCGCTTGGCACCTTCATGGTGTTTGTATATATGTGGCTGCCCTTTGTTATTTTGCCGATTCAGGCAGCCATTGAGCGCATACCTGGTTCTTATCTGGAAGCCTCGGCTGATCTGGGTGCTAGCCCCCACCAAACCTTCAGCCAGGTGATCTGGCCGCTGGCACTGCCGGGCATCGCGGCGGGTTCCATCTTTTCTTTTTCACTCACCCTGGGCGACTACATCATTCCCCAGGTGATTGGCAACTCCACGCAATACATCGGCCAGGTGGTGTATCGCCAGCAAGGCGTGGCGGGCAATGTACCGTTTGCGGCGGCGTTTTCGTTGGTGCCCATCGTGATCATTGGCGTGTATTTGTGGCTGGCCAAGCGCAAGGGGGCTTTTGATGCGCTCTAGCCTGGCACTGGTTTCCAGCCCGCGCCGAGGTGCATCGTGGGGCCTGAAAGCCGCAACCTGGGCGGGCGTGCTGTTTTTGCACATTCCGCTGGCATTGATTGTCCTGTATGCCTTCAGCAGCGAAGACAAAAGCTACGTGTTCCCCCCGCCGGGCCTGACCACGAAATGGTTTGCCGTGGCTCTGGGCCGCGACGATGTATGGGCCGCCATCAAGCTGTCGACCCAGGTGGCGCTGTGGGCTACCGCCATCGCTGTGGTG
>JAYUXO010000054.1:0-2112 GCA_043753505.1 Comamonadaceae bacterium | reverse complement strand
TGTTGGATGCCTGCCGTGAGTTGGGCGTGGCTTTTGTAGCATTCAGCCCGGTGGCGCGTGGTTTCTTGTGCGGCAAACCAATTGACGTGACCGCGCTGGATGGGGGTGACATACGCCGCAGCATGCCGCGCTTTGCCCCCGAGGCGCATGCAGCCAACAGCCGCTTGCTACCGGCCTACCATGCCATTGCGCACGAGTTGGGCTGCACGCCCAGCCAACTGGCGTTAGCGTGGCTGCTGCACAAAATGCCGCACATCATTCCGATTCCTGGCACCACGAGCGTCGAACATTTGACGGACAACCTGGGTGCCCTGCAGGTGCAACTGAGCGCTGAGGTCATGGCAGAGCTTGATAACCTGATTAACCCGCAAACTGTCACCGGCGAGCGCTACAACCCGCAAAACGCCTCGGAGGTCGATACCGAGAATTTTTGAGTTCCCTAGTTCCTTGTTCACGTCAACCCAACCTCTGGAGATCACCATGTCCGCTGAAACCCAAGCCGTCCAATCCACCCAAGATATCGCCAATGAATTCACCGCCTTGTGCAAAGAAGGCAAGCTGGACGAAGCAGGCCACCGTTTCTGGTCAGACGACATCGTCTCGTGCGAGCCCAACCCGGGCGACATGAGCGAAGTCAAAGGCCGCGCGGCGGTCGACGCCAAAGGTGCCTGGTGGTATGCCAACAATGAAGTGCACGGTGTGAAGGTGGAAGGTCCTTACGTGCACGGTCACCAGTTTGTGGTGCGCTTCACGATGGACATCACACCCAAAGGCGAAGCCCGCGCCAGCTTTGATGAGGTGGGCGTCTACACCGTGCTGGCCGGAAAGATTGTGGAAGAGCGGTTTTTCTACGGTAGCTGAAGTAGCTATTGCTATTTAATTAATAGCTGCTTGAGCAATATTTACAAGGGCTTTAGGCCGATTTGACTCATATTTCGGGCTGACGTGTCGGGGCATTACACTTTTCCATCAACGTCAAAAAAACCGAGCGGAAACGGTGTCATGCACATCCTGTCAATCGCCAACGGCCAACTCTGGCGCACCGTGGGTCAAAGCCCCGCCAACCAGCTGCAATCGCAATTTGCCAAAGAGCTGATCGAACGCGAGGCCAACAGTCGGCCCACCACAGGGTGCAAGCATGCCGAGCGCGAAAGCCAGTCCGGCATGCTTTTCGGCTCGCAGTTATGGGGACGTGGCGGCGGCGGTGGTGACCTGTCACCACCGCGTTATTTGTACGCCTGCACCAGTGCCGCCCCAACGGCCAGCTCGACACGATTCTGGACGACCCCGCCTACGACTTTGTGGCCCCAAAGCGGGCGCAGACGGCAGTCTGTACGCCATTCGCCGCCCGGTGGAAACGCCGGTGCACGAGCAGGCGGGCGGTGCCATCAAAGACACGCTTTTGCTGCCATCTCGCCTAGGCAAAGCCGTGTTTGGCTACCTGAACTTCTTTTCCATGATCTACGGCAAGGAACCCCTGCGCTCCGCCGGAGGCCCCGCACCCCCGAGCTGGATCAGGACCTGGGCCAGATGTGGTTGCACGGCCGCATGATCGAGTTGTCCAAAATCAAGCTGGACGCGCAGTACAACGGCAGCCTGGTGCCCGCATCGTGGGAGCTGGTGTGCCTGCCGCCAGGTCAAACCATGCGGGTGCTGGCCTCGCATGTGGCCAGTTTTGATGTGGCGGCGGATGGGACGGTGGTCTACACCAACGGCTACGACTTGACCGCGCTGCGCGGTGGTGTAGTGCAGAAAGTGGGACGGCAGGAGTTGGTGGAGGGGGTGGCGGTGGGGTGAGGGTATGACTGCTTTCGGTCACCACGTACAACTACCCATTTTGGGTATCAAAAAGCCCAAAATGGGTATTCATCCACTCGCTGCAGCTTCAGCAGTTGTTCGTAAGCTCGACTGGGTTGCCTCCAGTTGCTTGAGCACGCGGGTCGCGCGTGAACGCACCTCAAAACTGAAACTTCAGCCCCACCGTTGCCACCGACTGCCCATCGCTGCACCCTCCGGTACCGTCCAACTGGAGGGCGGGTGTCAGCTGCGTGCGGGCGCCGATTTGAAAGGTGGGTTTGGACTGCTGTGCGCCGAACCACTCGACGTGGGGTG
>JAYUXO010000053.1:0-13026 GCA_043753505.1 Comamonadaceae bacterium | reverse complement strand
AAATGAACTGCGAACACTTTGAAGAGTTGATTGGAATGCGTTGCAACCCATTGGGTAATGCAGTAGAGATAGTGACGCCATTTACTTTTGCTGATGGGAACGGAATTGAAGTATTCGCAAGATCGGTCGCCCCACAAGTTCATTTTTTTGATGATGGCTTCACACTTATGCATTTGCACAGTGCAGGCGTTCATTTGAAAGGGAAGCGTTACTGGTCGCCATTGAGGACTATCGCAGACACACACGGCGTGACGCTTTCTGATAACGGTGTTTTCGAGATATTGGCTCCCTTAGCCAATGCTGCTAGCGGCTTCTCGCGTCTTGTTTCTACCTTGCTTGGTGTAGCCTCTTGGGAACGCGATCAAGTTGGTATTTCGCACGACAACGATTGGTTTGTTGAAGAGGTTGCCCTATATCTCAAGGCGTGGAAACCTACTGCCCCGCTTCTTCCAAAACCGACGGCGACTGGATTTAGCGGTAGGTCGCTAAAGTTCGATTTTCAGCTTGGTAATCAATATGTTGATGCAGTCCTGCCACACGGTGCAAGCACAGGTGCCGAACTGCGTAAAGCCGTGGACTTGAACACAGGCCCTCTGGGCGGAGAAGGCGGACTGCTAGTTGTAGTTGAGGATCGAATCAATCAGACGGCTGCGCGACAAGAGATTGAAATACTCGGTCGTGTCGCAAAAGCTTGGCCCATGACTCGTCTTATTCAGGCATCGGGTGCTACTGAGGTTGCACAATGAAAATGCCGATAACTTACTGCAGTTACTGCTCAAATAGCTATTAACAAAGTAGCAATAACTTACCACGTTTGTACTCCACTGATACCCCGCAATCGGGGTAGAGCGCGTCAGAGCCCAATTTCGTATGGATTCCGCGCCCGCCGACAAGACCGCGTCCTGAATTGGGATCTGACCCCGCCGCTCACAACCCGCACCCGCGCAACACCAGCGTCACCACATGCTCCGTCGCACGGCTGCGATCCGCGGCACTGAGCTTTGTTTTGCCGAGCACGGCGCAGACTTGCACACCAGAAAAATGGGGGTCAGATCACCATTCAGGACGAGGACGTTCCGGCGTGCGAGCAACTCATACGAAATGGTGCTCTGACCCCCATTTTTCGGTGCCGTTGCGCGAGCGGGCAGCGCACAGTGAACTCGGACGCATCTTTAAAAAAAGAACGTCAGTGATGCACAACTTATTGATTCTAAAAGCTCTACTTGACGCGGTATTGGTCTTCGAGGCTTTGGAAGAAGCGCAAGACGAGGCCAGCCAGGTGCGCGGTGGCATGTATTGGCACGCAGGCCCCGCGTCGTCGCCACAGAATCAATACTTGGTGCGCACCACACCGGCTGGAGTCGAAACCAGCCTGGGCCCACGCGCACCTGAGACCGAAGCAATCTACGAGCGCTTCACCCAGCGCAAGCGCGAGAGCACCGAGCGCGTGGCGGGCTTGAAGACCGCCCTGTAGCAAAACCAGCGCATGAACCGTGCGCTGCGCGTCGGACGGGTTGACCCCCTGGTGGTGGCGCTGCTAGGCCGCCTGGCCAGCACCCACTTGAGCCCTCATTTTCGGGTGATCGGCACACATGCGCTGTATGCGTATGAAACCGCCGCAGGCGTGCGCCTGGATCCCGACACATTGGCCACACGCGACATTGACCTGCTGTGGGACACCCGCAAACGCATCCTGTTTTCCACCCCGTTGGCCCGGGTCGACAGCTCCATGTTGGGCGTATTGAAAAAAGTAGACAGCAGCTTTCGCATTCGCAAAAGCCAGAAATACACAGCCGTCAACAAAGACGGCTTCGAGGTGGGCATCATCCGCCGCGAGCGCACAGACGACGACCCGCACCCCATCCAAACTCAGCGACGACGACGAAGACTTTTGGGTCGTCCAGGCCCGCCGCGCCAACCTGCTGCTGGACTCCCCCGGCTTTTCCGCCGTCATCGTCGCCAGCAACGGCACCATGGCCCGCATGAACACCGTGCACCCGGCGGACCTTTGTCACCTTCAAACGCTGGCTGGCCAACCAGACCGAACGCGAAGCCCTCAAGCGGCGGCGGGATGTGCTGCAGGCGGATGCGGTGCAGGCGCTGTTGGAGGGGTATTTGCCGCAGGTTTGATGCCGAATTGGCTTGTAGCCCTTTTCGGTATTGCTCGGGCAGCTATGAAAAACATAGTGAATGACGACTGTTCAGGCTTCCGCAGCGTCCATCACTTGGCAAACGAGACGCACGGTGTTTGCTTTAACTTGAAGCGGTACCCGGCTTGTATTGCTTCAAAAATTCCGCGCTGGGGGGAATTGGCTTGATGATGTCGATCAGCACCCCGCTGGGGTCCTGGGTCACAAAATGGCGTTGACCAAACGCCTCGTCCCGCAGCGGCAGAATAATGGGCAATCCTGCTGTCTGGGCGCGCCGATACTCTGCATCCACATCATCCACCTCAAAGTTGATCAACAGGCCAGACACCTTGCCGCGCGCCGACTCTGGAATCGTGATGTGGTCACCTTGAAGAATGGCCAGGTTGACGGCTTCATCTTCCGTCGATTGCAAGTGGACATACCAATCACTGTCAAAGGCCTTGTCAAAGCGAAAATGATCGATGTAAAACTGTGCGGTCTTTGAAACATCGTCGGTCATGATCACTGGATAGAACTGGTTGCATTTCATGATGATTCCTTAAAAAAGTAAAAACATGCAGAATGCATGTAAATGTAATTCTACATACAATCTGAATGTATGCAAATAAAAACAACTCGCCGCACCCATCAGGAACGCACAGATTCGACCAAGGCCAGCTTGGTGACGGCGGCGCGTCGTTTGTTTAATGAAAAAGGCTATGCCAACACCGGCACACCAGAGATCGTGGAGGCGGCACAAGTCACCCGTGGGGCTCTTTATCACCACTTCACTGACAAGGCTGACTTGTTTCACGCCGTGGCTTTGCAGTGCGCTCAAGAGGTCGCCGACAGCGTTGACACTGCCCCGGATGATCCAGACAGACCGGTGGATGCATTGGTGCGCGGCGCGCAGGCCTACTTTGATGCCATGAGCCAAGAAGGTCGAGCGCGATTACTCCTGCTGGAAGCGCCATCAGTTCTGACGGTAGAACAGCGATTGCAGATCAGTGAACTGTCAGGAGAAAAGGAGCTACAAAAGGGCTTGGCCGAAGCACTGCCCGCCGCATTGGCAGCGGCAGTATCCTTGCCGGAACTGACGTCCCTGGTATCAGCCGCGTTTGACCGGGCAGCGCTTGAGATTGCTACAGGCGGTTCGCAGAAAGACTACAAAACCGCCATGCAATTCATGCTGTCACAACTCGTGCGTCAACCCGACAAATAGATGGAGGAGATCAGGCGTCGGGTCGAAGACCTCGCCTGCTCACCGATACACGGCCGATTTATTCCTGGCACCATAAGTTTTTTTTAGCCAAAACATCCGGCAGACGCTGTGGTTACTGCTCAAACAGCTATCAAAAGCGTAGTGACTTTTGAATTCAAATGCAGGTGCTCCGTCAGGTTTTGTAGTCTCCGGTTACTCCGCAATCGGGGTCAAAGCCCAATTTCGTATTGCCCCACGCCCGCCGACAAGGCCGCGTCCCGAATCGGGATCTGACCCCAATTTCGCCCGTCGCTCACAACCCGCACCCGCGCAACACCAGCGTCACCACATGCTCCGTCGCACGGCTGCGATCCGCGGCACTGAGCTTTGTTTTGCCAAGCACGGCGCAGACTTGCACATCAAAGTCGGCATAGGTTTGGGTGGCGGCCCAGATGGTGAAGAAGAGGTGGGTGCCGTCTACCGGCGCCATGCGACCGGCTTGCACCCAGCCTTGGATGACGGCGGCTTTTTCGCGCACCAGTTGGCGCAGATCCGTAGCCAGTAGTTCGCTGACGACGGGTGCGCCGTGTAGCAGCTCGTTGGCAAATACTTTGGAACCATCTGGCCGCTGGGCGGACAGGGCCATCTTGGCGCGGATGTATTGCTCGACGGCTTCGCGGGGCTGCGCATCGGCGGTGATGCAGCGGGTGGGTTCGAGCCAGTCGCTCAGAATTTGTGCCAGCACGGCGCGGTACAACGCCTCTTTACTGCCAAAATAATAGTGCACATTGGCCTTGGGCAAGCCGCTGGCCTGGGCAATGCTGGCAATGGTGGCACCGCCGAAGCCGGCCCGGGCAAACACGCTCTCAGCGGCGGCCAGGATGGTGGCTTCATTGGCCTGGCGGATCTGACCTTTGCTGGCGTCGTCCGCTTGGGCAGTCAACAGGTTGGTATTTGTGCTTTTGCGCATGCTCAGAGGGTTCACGCAAACAGGTTCAGCGCCCTTTGCGTTCAAAAACCGACGTTTATTAAAGCGCCTGCATCCACTACGTAAACGCAGACAAAAAAGGGCGCATTGCAAGCAACACGCCCCTCAAGTTCAGCAAACCAGCCGCTGTTTACTTCTGCGCCGCTTCCCAAACAACATGGCTGTAAGCCGCTTTGCCCGGGTCTTTCTTGATGACTGGGGCACTGCCGCCGCTCATCAAAACCTTCACGGTGCGCTCAAACGCGGCGGGCTCCAGATAGCCCATTTTTGGGGTGTTGGCGGTGGAGATCAGCTTGGCGATGTTGTCCATCTGGCGCTTTTGCACCGCCACCTTGGAACTGCCCGAGGTGTCGGCTGCCACCACAATTTTGGCGGCTTCTTCGGGGTTTTTCACGGCTTCGTTCCAGCCTTTGAGCGTGGCTTTCACAAATTTGCCCATGCGAGCCACGAAGGCGGGGTCTTTGAGCTTGGACTCCAGCACATACAGGCCGTCTTCCAGCGAGGCCACGCCTTGCTCTTCATAAAAGAAGGTCACCAGATCGGCTTCTTTCACGCCGGCATCAATCACTTGCCAGTACTCGTTGTAGATCATGGTGGAAATGCAGGCAGCCTGGTTTTGCAATAACGGGTCGACGTTAAAGCCCTGCTTGAGTACCTTGATGTCGGTATCAGGCTTCAGGCCCAGCTTGCTCATCCAGCTGTAAAACGGGTATTCATTACCGCCAAACCACACACCCAGGGTTTTGCCCTTCAGGTCTTTCGGAGTAGTCACGCCACTGGATTTTTTACAGGTCAGCATCAGGCCCGACTTGTTGAACACCTGGGCCACGTTGACCAGCGGCACGCCGGCTTCGCGGGCTGCCAAGGCATCGGGCATCCAGTTCACCACGATGTCGGCCTGGTTGCCGGCAATCACCTGCACCGGCGAAATGTCAGGGCCGCCGGGCTTGATGGTCACATCCAGCCCCGCCTCTTTGTAGTAGCCCTTGGCCTGGGCCATGTAATAGCCAGCGAACTGGGCCTGCGGCACCCACTTGAGCTGCACGGTGACTTTTTCAGCGGCTTGGGCCTGCGTTACCACGCCGGTCAAGGCAATGGCGGCCGCAAGCAAACCTTTGGTCAATGAAGAAAAACGGATCATCGAAAACGCTCCTTAAAAAAGAAATAACCCACACACAAAATCCTTGAATTCAACGACAGATGACGCGCCCTGCGGGCTGCATGAACGATGACTTGGTGCGCCGCCCTGCTCGTACCCAATCATTCTTCGTTGAGCCGCGCCAGCAGCAAAGTCACTTGTCATTGCCCTCACGTACCGACGGGTGCCAGAACGCCGCACGCCGCTCCAGCTGCACAAGCAAGGCGTAAGCCAGCGTGCCCGTCACCGCCGCCACTGCAATGGCGCTCCACACCAGCGGCATGTTCATGCGCGCCGCTTCGGTGGAGATGCGAAAGCCCAAACCCTGCGTGGTGGAGCCAAAAAACTCCGCCACGATGGCACCAATCAAGGCCAGTGTGGCATTCACTTTCAAGGCACCAAAAATAAACGGCAGGGCAGCGGGCAATCGCAGTGCCAGCAGGGTACGGCTGTAGCTGGCGGCGTAGCTGTGCATCAATTCGCGCTCCAGTTTGCCCGCGGCTTGCAGGCCGGCAAGGGTAGAAACCAGCATGGGGAAGAATGTCATCAGCACCACCACGGCGGCCTTGGATGTCCAGTCAAAGCCAAACACCATTACCGCAATGGGTGCAACACCCACCAGCGGAATTGCGCTGCTCAGTGACGCCACCGGCAGCAGGCCGCGCTGCAAAAACGGCAAGCGGTCAATCGCTACTGCCACCGCAAAACCCAGCGCACAACCCACCAGCCAGCCCACCAGCACGGCTTTGACCACGGTTTGCAAAAAATCTTTCCACAGCGTGCCACCGTGCTCCACTGTGGCGGCAAAAATAAAGGCAGGCGAGGGCAGCAGTACACGTGGCACTTCAAAAGCCGTTACCAGCACCTGCCAGAAATAAACCACCCACAAGCCAAACACCGCCGCTGTGAGCAGACCAATCCAGCGCGAACCGTCCAGCGCTGCCACCGCGCGCACGCTGGCCACGGCCAAGGCCGCCACCGCCACCATGGCCAGCCAGAACAGCGCGTTGGGCGGTGCGTCACCACGGGCGGCGGGGAATAAGAAGACCGCTGCGGCGCACAAGGCCGCCAGCAGAGACCACACTGAAGCTGAGTGGAAGCGCTTCATGCAGCGCTTCCCGAGATTTGAATTGCTATTGTTTTCATAGCTGTTTGAGCAGTAAACACAGGGGCTAGGGGCTGTTTTTGCTGAATGTGGTGCATGCCGCAGCTTCCCTCACCCCTGTCCTCTCCTGCAAGGGGGAGAGGGCGCAAAACCTCTCTTGGCCCCCTCTCCCACACCTGAAGGCAAAGCCTTTGGCTGTGCGTGTGGGAGCGGGTTGGGGTGGGGGCGGACGCGGTCAGATCGGTATCGTGCATTTGCGGCACGTGACCAATCAATGGTTTTTGCTTGATAACCAGCCGCAGAGCCAATTTTGCAGATGCTTTCATTGCCCCCTCCTGTGCCGCAGCACCAGCCGCTCCACCAGCCCCACCGCCGCCGTCAGCACCAGCCCCAGCAGCGCGGACATCACCAGCGCAGACCAGATTTGTGTGGTGTTGCCGTAGTACGACCCGGTGAGCAGCCGCGCGCCCAGACCCGCTTGCGCACCGGTGGGCAGCTCGGCCACCATGGCGCCTACCAGACCGGCCGCCACGCCCACGCGCAGCGCGGGAAACAGAAACGGCAAAGCGGCTGGCAGGCGCAGCAGCCACAGGGTTTGCCAGCGGTTGGCGGCGTAGGTGTGCAGCATTTCGGTTTCGATGCGCTGCGGCGAGCGCAGGCCTTGCACCATGGCCACGGTGACCGGGAAGAAGCACAGATACATGGCAATCGCCGCTTTGGGTGCCACACCTGAAAAACCCAGGCTGCCCAAAATGACCAGCACGATGGGTGCAATGGCTAGCACCGGCACGGTTTGCGAGGCCACGATCCACGGCAGCAAGGCGCGGTCCAGCGTGCGCGAATGCACGATGAGCACCGCCAGCACCAGCCCCAACCCGGTGCCAAATACAAAGCCCAGCAAGGTGGCCTGGCCAGTCACAGCGACGTGCAAAAGCAGGTTGCGCGGCGAATCCACAGGCCACTCGGTCAAGCTGGCCCAGATGTCCTGTGCAACCTGGTGCGGCGCTGGAATCAGCGGCCGCTCCATGCCCAAAGTGGTGCGCAGCAAATCCAGCCAGGTCCATGCGCCTTGCGGGGTCAACACCCGCTCAATCGCGCCGGGTGCATTCAGGGTCCAGGCAGCGGTGTACCAGAGCAGCAGCACGCCCAGAAGCACCACCGCCACGGGTGCGGCTTGCTGCCTGACACGCTGCGGCCAGGGCAGTGCGAGGGCTTCAGCCATGGTGCAGCTCACACATGGTGCCCGTCCGCCAGCGCCTCGCGCACCTCGTGTGCCAACTGCGCAAACTCGGGCGAGTCACGCAGGCCCAGATGCCGCTCGTTGGGCAGGGTCGATTCAATGATCTTGACAATACGCCCCGGTCGCGGGGACATGACCACGATGCGCGTCGACAGATACACCGCCTCGGCAATCGAATGCGTCACAAACATCACCGTGCGGCGCTCCCGCAACCATAGCTGCTGCAGCTGCTCATTCAAGCGGTCGCGGGTGATTTCATCCAGGGCGCCAAAGGGCTCGTCCATCATCAAAATGCGCGGCTCAAACGACAGCGCGCGGGCAATCGACACCCGCTGCTGCATGCCGCCAGACAACTGCCACGGGTACTTGCCTTCAAAACCCGTCAGGCCCACCTGGGCGAGCTGCTGCAGGGCAATCTTTTTCGCCTTGTCGCGCGGGCGGCCTTGAATTTGCAGCGGCAAGGTCACATTGCCCAGCACCGTGCGCCAAGGGAATAAGGCAGGGGCCTGAAACACATAGCCATAAGCCCGCGCCAGCCGCGCATCATGCGGCGACACGCCGTTGACCAGCACCTGGCCTTCGCTGATCTTTTCCAGATCGGCAATCACCCGTACCAGCGTGGTTTTGCCGCAGCCCGAGGGACCAATCAGCGAAACGAATTCACCCTCGGCAATGCTCAGGTCTATGTGGCTGAGCGCGTGAACCGGCGAGTCGGCGGTTTGGTACACCACACTGGCATCGCGCACCTGCACAGCCAGGGCTGAGGAACTAACAGAGGATGGGTTTGACGGGGCTTCACGCATGAATAACAGGGCTGGACAGACGACCGAAAAAAATTAACCGATTGGTCAGATTATTTCTAATTTTTTTGAATGATCTGGCGAGTTAGCGAATTCCATGCCAGTGAAAACACGGGTGGGCTGTGCAACCGGCTGGGCGACCGAAGCGTGGCGTGGCAGCAGACTATTGCTCCAATGACGATGCAGCCCTTGTGTATGCTGCTGAAGCCGCTATATTTTTGATAGTGAACAGTGCATGAGAAAATCACCACAACAAATTAGCCAACACACAAGGACTTGCACCATGGACGCAGAACACATCAACCAGATCGGCACCACCCTTACTTCCTTGAGTGTGCGTACTGAAGACTTGCGGAGGTATCTTTGACTACGATGCCAAAGCCGAACGCCTGCGCACCGTTACAGCCAGCCTGGAAGACCCCACCGTCTGGAACGACCCCAAGCGCGCCCAGGAGCTGGGTAAAGAAAAAAAGGCACTAGACGGCGTGGTGGGCGTGCTGGACACCCTCACGAGCGAACTGTCAGACAACCTGGAGTTGTATGGCATGAGCAAGGAAGAGGGCGACCAGGATGGCCTGCAAACCATCGAAGCCGAAAGCGCCAAGCTGATTGAACAAGTCGAACAGCTCGAATTCCGCCGCATGTTCAACAACCCGGCCGACCCGCTGAACGCGTTTCTGGACATTCAAGCCGGCGCGGGTGGTACCGAAGCCTGCGACTGGGCGAGCATGCTGCTGCGCCAGTACCTGCGCTACGCCGAGCGCAAGGGCTTCAAAACCCAGGTCGAAGACGAGTCGCCTGGCGACACCGCGGGTATCAAGGGCGCGACGATCAAGATTGAGGGCGAATATGCTTTCGGCCTGCTGCGCACCGAAACGGGCGTTCACCGCCTGGTGCGCAAAAGCCCGTTCGACTCCGCCGGTGGCCGCCACACCAGCTTTGCCAGCGTATTTGTGTACCCCGAAATTGACGATTCGATCGAGATCGACATCAACCCGTCCGACGTGCGCACCGACACCTTCCGCGCCAGCGGCGCAGGCGGCCAGCACATCAACAAAACCGACTCCGCGGTGCGCCTGACCCACATCCCCACCGGCATCGTGGTGCAGTGCCAGGACGGCCGCAGCCAGCACAGCAACCGCGACGTCGCCTGGAAGCGCCTGCGCTCACGCCTGTATGACTTTGAACTGAGAAAACAGCAGGAAGCCCAGCAAAAACTGGAAGACACCAAAACCGATGTGGGCTGGGGCCACCAGATCCGCAGTTACGTACTCGACCAAAGCCGCATCAAAGACCTGCGCACCAACCACGAAACCTCGGCCACGCAGAAAGTGCTGGACGGGGATCTGGATCCGTTTATTGAAGCCAGCCTGAAACAAGGCGTTTAAGGAAATACATGCTCCGTGAAGGCCAATCCCCCGTCGTGCTGCGTGCCGACTACCAACCGCCCGCGTGGTGGATCGACAGTGTCGATCTCACGTTCGACCTGGACCCGGCTAAAACCCGTGTGCTCAACCGCATGCGCATTCGGCGTAACCCGGACGTGCCCGCGCAAGCGCTCAAGCTGGATGGTGACGGGCTGAACCTGTCGCGCGTGCTGGTCAATGGCGCGGGCAGCTCGTTCAAGATGGAAGGCACCCAGCTGGTGCTGGAAAACCTGCCGGAAGGCCACGAGCCGGTGGAGCTGGAAATTTTCACCACCTGCTACCCCGCGAAAAACACCAAGCTGATGGGCTTGTACGTCAGCAACGACTCGTTTTTCACGCAGTGCGAGGCCGAGGGTTTTCGGCGCATCACTTACTTTTTAGACCGGCCTGACGTGATGGCCAGTTTCACGGTGACTTTGCGGGCGGATAAAAAAGCTTTTCCGGTGCTGCTGTCCAACGGCAACCTGGAAAGCTCGGGCGAGATGGAAGACGGAAAACATTTCGCCAAGTGGATCGACCCGCACAGAAAGCCCAGCTACCTGTTCGCTCTGGTGGCGGGTAACCTGGTATGCCGCGAGCAGCGCATCCGCTCGCGGGCGGGCAAAGACCATTTGCTACAAGTCTTTGTGCGCGCGGGAGACCTGGACAAGACCGAGCACGCGATGAACAGCCTGATGGCCAGCGTGGCCTGGGACGAAGCCCGATTCGGACTGCCGCTGGATCTGGAGCGCTTCATGATCGTGGCGACTTCAGACTTCAATATGGGCGCGATGGAAAACAAGGGCCTGAACATCTTTAACACCAAGTTTGTGCTGGCCAGCCAGGTTACCGCCACCGATGCTGACTTTTCCAACATTGAAAGCGTGGTGGGCCACGAATATTTCCACAACTGGACCGGCAACCGCGTGACCTGCCGCGATTGGTTCCAGCTATCGTTAAAAGAAGGCCTGACAGTTTTCAGAGACCAGGAGTTCAGCCAGGATTTGTGTTCGGATGCGTCGGCACGCGCCGTCAAACGCATCGAAGATGTGCGCGTGCTGCGCACCGCCCAATTCCCCGAAGACGCAGGCCCCATGTCGCACCCCGTGCGACCCGATCAGTATGCGGAGATCAACAACTTCTACACCGTCACGGTGTATGAAAAAGGCGCTGAAGTTGTGCGCATGATGCAGACACTGGTGGGTTGTGACAACGACCCGTTGGGTCGAGCGGGCTTTGCTAAAGGCATGACGCTGTACTTCCAACGCCATGACGGCCAGGCCGTCACCTGCGACGACTTTGCCCAGGCCATTGCGGACGCCAATCCAGACTCGCAACTGGCCCGCTTGCTGCCCCAATTCAAACGCTGGTACAGCCAGGCTGGTACGCCGCATGTGCAGGCCCGTGGCGTGTACGACGCGGTGGCGCAGACCTACATGCTCACGCTTTCACAGAGCTGCCCGGCAACGCCAGCTCAGCCCGACAAGCTGCCGTTCGTGATTCCCGTCGCGTTGGGTTTGCTGGGCGCCAACGGTCAGGAATTGACAAGTGCGCAAACCCATGTGCTGACCCAAGCCACCGAAACGCTGACGTTCGAAAACATCACTCAGGAGCCCGTGCCCTCGCTGCTGCGCGGTTTCAGCGCCCCGGTGATTCTGGACATCGACTACACCGACGCCCAACTGCTCACGCTGCTGGCGCACGACACCGATGCCTTTAACCGATGGGAAGCAGGGCAACGCCTGGCGCTTCGGTCTGCTATCGAATCAATAGCTGCTCGAGCGCATTCCACAAGGGCTTCAAGCACTTTTTCCTTAAATTCCGGGTTCATCGACGCCATGCGTGCCGTGCTGCGTCACCCCACACTGGACGCTGCTTTCAAGGAGCTGGTGCTGACCCTGCCATCCGAAACCTACATCGCCGCGCAGCTGGAGGTGGTCGATCCACAAGCCATTCATGCGGTGCGAGAAGCCATGCGCGAGCAACTGGCCACTGCACTGCAAGCCGACTGGCAATGGGCGTATGAGCAGCACGCCGATACGGGTGCTTACGTGCCCGACCCCACCTCGTCAGGCCGCCGCGCGCTGGCTGGCATGGCGCTTTCACACCTGTGTCTGCTCGCCCGCATCACGGGTGATGGGGTGTGGCCGGGCAAAACCTACCAGCGCTACAAAGATGCGGGCAACATGACCGACCGCTTCAATGCGCTGGCAGCATTGGTCTCCAGTGGCCACGACCTGGCAGTGCCTGCTCTGGCGCGCTTTTATGAACTGTTCAGACACGAGCCCCTGGTGCTGGACAAATGGTTTGCGCTGCAAGCTGGTGCCAACGACCGCGCAGGCCAGGTGCTGCCCGCCGTTAAACAGTTGCTCAAGCACCCTGATTTTCAAATCAGGAACCCTAACCGCGCCCGCAGCCTGATCTTCAGTTATTGCAGCGCCAACCCCGGCGGTTTTCACCGCGCTGACGCGGCAGGCTATGTGTTCTGGAGCGACCGCGTGATCGAGTTGGATGGTGTCAACCCACAGGTTGCTGCCCGTCTGGCCCGCGCGCTGGACCGCTGGAAAAAACTCGCCGAGCCGTACCGCAGCGCGGCAAGAGAAGCCATTGCGCGGGTGGCGGCGAAGACCGATTTGAGCAACGATGTGCGCGAGGTGGTCTCGCGTGCGCTCGCTTGAAGGACAGATGAATTTGCGCTACGCGCGTGGATGACAGATGACTAGCTACCGCACACACCAGCGGTGTCCCCGTCTTCGTCATCTGTCATAGAACTAGGAAAATACATGCCTAACAAAATATCCCTGACCCGCTACCTTGTCGAGCAACAGCGCATGGAAGGCCACATCCCTTCCGAGCTGCGCCTTTTGCTCGAAGTGGTCGCCCGCGCTTGTAAAACCATCAGCCAAGCCGTCAACAAAGGTGCCTTGGGCGGCGTTTTGGGTACGGCGGGCAGCGAGAACGTACAGGGTGAGGTGCAAAAGAAGTTGGACATCATTGCCAACGAGGTGCTGATCGAGGC
>JAYUXO010000052.1:0-5389 GCA_043753505.1 Comamonadaceae bacterium | reverse complement strand
CGTGCTCGGCGCTGGACCCAATTTCCACAGCAAAAATAGAAGAATTGATTGCAGAACTGAAAAACGATTACACCGTGGTGATTGTGACTCACAATATGCAACAGGCCGCGCGTTGCAGCGATTACACGGCGTACATGTATCTGGGCGACTTGGTGGAATTCGGCGCAACCGAGCAACTGTTCTTCAAACCCACCCGCAAGGAAACTGAAGATTACATCACTGGTCGTTTTGGCTAACTCTCGGGTTAGAGTTGCAACCATTACGTAAAGGAATCAAATGCCCGATAAGCATCTGTCAACTCAATTCGATGTTGAACTCAACGGCGTATCGTCGCGCGTCATGGAGCTTGGTGGTTTGGTAGAGTCGCAAATTCGCCAGGCGATCTATGCATTGGCTCAGTTTAATGGTGCGGCTGCTGATCAGGTGATTGAGATCGAAGCGCGTGTGAATGCGATGGAAATTGAAATCGACCGTGAATTGTCGTCCATCATCGCCCGTCGCCAGCCCACTGCAAAAGACCTCCGCTTGCTGATTGCCATCTCCAAAACCACGGCTAATCTCGAGCGCGTGGGTGATGAATCGGCAAAAATAGCGCGCATGGTTAAATCGATAATTGAAAGTGGTTCGGCCAGAGCCCTCCCATCGTCTGAACTGCGGGTGGCTGCTGATCTGGCTTCCGGGTTACTGCGCAAAGCGCTGGACGCTTTTGCCCGGCTTGATACTGCTCAGGCAGTGGCGATTTTGCGGGAAGACGACCTGATTGATCGTGAATTTGATGGCTTTGTGCGCAAGCTGGTGACTTACATGATGGAAGACCCGCGCAAAATATCAGCAAGTCTGGATCTATTGTTTCTTGCAAAAGCCATTGAGCGTATTGGCGACCATGCCAAGAATATTGCCGAGTTTGTTATCTATATTGTCAAAGGTGCGGACGTTCGGCATACCAGTGTCGAGCAGGTTGAGTCTGCGGTGCAATGAAGAATCAGCCACGCGTCCTGATTGTTGAAGACGAGCCCGCAATTGCTGAGTTGATTGCGGTTAACTTGCGCCACAACGGTTTCCAGCCTATCTGGTCCGAAGATGGTGTGTCTGCACAGCGGGAGCTGGATGCAGTGCTGCCCGATGTCATATTGCTGGACTGGATGCTGCCCGGCCAGAGCGGCGTGTCGCTCGCCCGGAAATGGCGCGCGGAGGCGCGCACCAAGGCCATACCTATCCTGATGTTGACAGCCCGTGGTGACGAGCCCGACAAGGTTGCGGGGCTTGACGCCGGAGCGGACGACTACATCACCAAGCCGTTTTCCACGCAGGAAATGTTGGCCCGCATTCGGGCTGTGCTGCGGCGTAGAGCACCAGAGCAGGTCAGTGACAGTGTGACCATTGCGCAACTGGTGCTGGACGCATCAACCCACCGCGTCTCCTGGCAGGGGCAGGCACTCAAAGTCGGTCCCACAGAGTTCAAATTGCTTCACTACCTGATGAAGCATTCCGAGCGCGTGCACAGCCGGTCGCAGTTGCTTGACAAAGTTTGGGGCGATCATGTCTTCATTGAAGAACGTACGGTGGACGTGCACGTCAAGCGCTTGCGAGAGGCGTTGGGCGCAGCCGGCGCCATGGTGGAAACCGTGCGTGGCGCGGGCTACCGGTTGACGATTCAGGCCCGCATTCCAAGCTCGGCGTCTGTTTCAGCTTGAGTCGGAGGCGGCTGCTTCGCAGCTGAAGCTTCCGTTCAAACTGTTTGTTTGATACAAACCACGTATGTGGTCACGAATTGCCAGTTATTTGATTTGCCAGCTGGCGTGCGCCGCCGTGGGCTGGTTGGTCGCGCGCAACGGCCAGGGCTCAGGGTGGGAAGGGGCCGTAATCGGCTTGGTGTTTGGTAGTCTGCTGTGGTTTTCGCTCGATTTGATGCGGGGACTGCGGGTTCTGAGCTGGGTTCGGCGTGCTGATGCCAATGACGCGCCCGTGATGTCAGGACTGTGGGGTGAAGTCGCTGACCGGATGCGCAGGCAGTTGCGCATTCGGGACAGCCTGGTCGGAGACGCCCAAACCCGCTTACAGGAATTTCTTGCGGCTATTCAAACTTCACCCAATGGCGTGGTGTTGCTGGACGCGCAGGCCCGCATTGAATGGTGCAACCAGACAGCAGCCGACCACTTCGGGTTTGATGCGCAACGCGATGTGCTGCAACTGGTGGGTAATCTGGTACGTGTACCCGCTTTTGCAGCCTACTTTGCCGGCGGCAACTATGAGCATGAGGTAGTGATGGATGGGCCTGGCAGCACGATGGCGCGCCCCGTCAAGCTGTCGGTGCACCTGCACCCTTACGGCGAGGGTCGTCGCCTGATGCTCTCGCGCGACACCACGGCTTTGGAGCAAGCCGAAATCATGCGTCGGGACTTTGTGGCCAATGTGTCCCACGAAATTCGCACGCCGTTGACGGTTTTGACGGGCTTCGTGGAAACGCTGCAAACGCTGCCCCTATCGGCCGACGAGCAGTCGCGCTACCTGGCGCTGATGGCCCAGCAATCGTTGCGCATGCAAACCCTGGTCAACGACTTGCTGACCCTGTCGCGGCTGGAAGGCAGTCCCCTACCAGGGTTCACCGAATGGATGTCGGCGCAAAACTTGATGATGCAGTGTGAACAAGAGGCGCAGGCGCTGTCGAACCTGCTGGCTAACACTCACGGCAAGCTGCACACCCTAAGCTTCGAGATTGACACCGATATGGAGCTGGCCGGGTCTCAAACAGAGATCATCAGTGCCATGACCAACCTGGTGGGCAACGCCTTGCGTTACACACCTTCAGGAGGTGCCATACAGGTGCGCTGGTCGCTGTTGGCTGACGGACGCGTGGAGTTTTCAGTAAAAGACACAGGACCTGGCATTGCCAGCGAGCACCTGTCCCGCTTGACTGAACGCTTTTACCGCGTGGACCGCAGCCGGTCGCGCGAGACGGGTGGAACAGGTCTGGGACTGGCCATCGTCAAACACGTGGTGCAACGCCATGGCGGGGACTTGAAGATTGACAGCCACCTGGGCATTGGCTCCGTCTTCACACTGCATTTCCCACCAAACCGCGTGCGCCCCATGAGTGGTCACACAGGATTATTACCAGGTTATTCAGGTTGATTCTGATGAAGAATGCTATTAAAATAATAGCTGCTTGAGCAGTATTTATAAGGGCTGTCAGCCTATTTGGCTTGTAAACTTTGCAAACTACAGCCCACTGCGTTCAAACAACAAGACGTTCTCGTTGCTGTCGGTGGCCCGCTTCACAGCCGCCACCAGCGTCCATTGCCGCATATCCAGCACTACCTGCAGGGTGCTTTGCGCGCCAGCATCCACCACCAGCCACGGACATTGCGCCACCACACCCGGGTTTCGCAGATTCAACGCACCGTGGTAGCGATAGGCGGCAATCTGGCCGCGGCTCAAACCTAACACCTCTACACAGTGGGTGCGGCTGATCCTGTCCGCCACCGCGCGTGCGGTGTCGCCGTGGCTGCGGGCGTAATCCAGCACCGGCAGCCACAGGCTGAGCAGCAGTAGCCAGCCCAATGCAGCGCCACTGGCTGGCAGCACCAGGCTTTTCCAGATCACGGTGCGGTGTCTGCCAGCCCGCCATCTCACCAACCAGGCCCAGGCCACTGTCGCCGCCAGCGCCACGCCAAACCCCATCGCTGAAAACCCGGGCACAAAGCCTGGCACCAGCCGCGCCACGTTGGCCGCGGGTTGCGCCGGCACGCCGGTCTGCAGCGCAATCCACACCACCCAGATCACCACCGCGCAGCCGCTGAAAAACAGCAAGGTGAACCAGTCAATCAGCGCGGCCACACTGCGCCGCAAGGTAGGTAATGCAAACGCGGCCAGCGCAGCGAGCGACGGCAAGCCCAGCAGCAGCGAACGCTCGGAGTTGGGCGTTACCAGCGCCATCACTGTGCACACCCCCACAAACCACAAGGGCAGGGCGACGTGACGGCTGGTCAATTGCCGGCGCCAGCGCCACAGGGTCCACACCGCCAGTGGCCAAGCGGGCCACGTAAACCAGATCAGCAAGCGTCCCGCACTTCGCCAGTCGCTGCCCGCATTGCCATACAGACCCACGCGCCAGCGCCATACGTCCAGTTGAGTGGACAACAAGGCCACGCAAGCCGTCACAAGCAACACAAACAAGGTCCAGCGACGTCGTATGCGGTGTGGCTGCATGGCAGGGTCAGCGCTTGCGTCGCTCAAACCACTGGTCAACGCCACGCCAATACCCAGCAGCAAGGCCAGCGTCGGTGCGCCGCTGGCGCTCAGCCCAACCAGACTCACTATCAGCGCAACACAAGCGCGCATCAAGTGATGCGGCGCTGCAGCTGCGGCATAAAAAGCAAACGCAGTGAACGCCAGTTGCGCGACTGACGGCGTGGTCTCGTGTGACAGCAGCGCCAACCCCAAACAAGCGATCAAGGCCAACAACCCGCCGTCAGCCATGGCCCGCGCATAGTCAATAGGCTGCGCCTCGCCGCCAAATGCAAATGCCACCGGTTGGGCGCGTGGGCTGCGCGCCAGGTAATACACGGCGTACCAGGTGGCCAGCAGGGTGGCGGCCAGCAGCATGGCAAACGGAATCCTTGCAGCAAACGCAGACGTCATCCAACCAGGTGCGGCCTGAATGGCCCAGGCACCCAACCAGTAGGGTAACAAGGCGTCAAATTCTGGAGCCAACCCCAGCAACTGTGGAGCCAGCCAGCCGCTGTCGCCCGCCGCCAGCGCCGCCATGTAGCCAAAGGCCGCAATGTCGGCGTTTTTCCAGGGCTCCCGCCCCACGAATCCTGGCAAGACATAGGCCAGACACAGCAGTAGCAAGGCCCAGCGCGGCAGGCGGCGCACGGCGCTTTGGGCAACGATGGCGGGAGTGGGCTGGTTCAACGTCGTAATGGTAGGTTGCGTGTCATTTCAGGATCGCCGCGAGCAACGAAAAAGGGCAGCGCGGTGGCCCGAGCTGCCCTTTTTTGCAAAACGCTTTGCGTTTTTTGTTAAGTCTCTGTCTTTGCGGAAGTTTTGCCGAAGCGATTGCGAAAGCGCTCCACACGGCCACCCATGTTGTCTACAGACTTCTGTGTACCGGTATAAAACGGATGCGACTCACTGGACGTGTCCAGCTTGTACAGCGGCAGTTCGCGGCCATCGTCCATCGTGATTTTGTCTTTGGCGTTCACACAGGAACGGGTGACAAACTTGAAGTTGTTCGACAGATCCAGGAAACAGACTTCCCGGTAGTTGGGGTGAATGCCTTCTTTCATGATTTTCCTTGAGGTTTCAGCTGCGGTAGCCGCACCAGCCAGCCTGATGTACTTTCCGCAAAAAAGCCCGCGATTATACAAACAATTAACGATAGGCC
>JAYUXO010000051.1:0-5391 GCA_043753505.1 Comamonadaceae bacterium | reverse complement strand
CCTCAGGCGCGGGTAGGGCATCTGGCACAAGTCGCGTTTTACGAAGAACGCAAAGTCGGGCTGGGTTTGCGTTACCTGCAAGCGTTTGACGATGCAATGGACACCATCTGTCGCCACCCCGAGCGGTTTCCGGTTGAATATGTGGCAAGCACAGCGGGCTTGTCAGACATCCACCGTCTTGCAATCAACGGCTTCCCTTACAACGTCCTGTATCGAGCCAAGCGCCAAACCGTTCAGGTGTTGGCCGTCGCTGAGCACAAGCGAGAACAAGCCTACTGTGTCAAGCGAATCTAGTTTTGACCCCCTGCGCAGATTGCAACCGCGCGCTGCAAGGCAAATGACGCGTAATTCAACGCCGCAGACCGCCCAAATCGAACCGATCTCGCGCCGCGAAGGGTTAGGCAGGGCTTGCTAGACGTGCGCAGCTTTCGCCCCAGGCTATCGAGATTGATGGGCAAAACAGCTAACTACCCATATAGATATTGCTCAAGCAGCTATATAAATAATAGCAATCATGCCCCAGCATTGTTCCTGAACTGCAAGGGGCTCAGGCCCACGCGGCGTTTGAATTCGCGGCTGAAGTGGGCCTGGTCGGCGTATCCGGCGGCATAACCCACTTCGGCCAGGCTCCATGCGGTGCGAGTTAAATGCCGGGCAGCTAACTGTGATCGGGCATTGGCCAGCACCGCGCTAAATCGCACCCCTTCATGCGCCAGGTGGCGCTGCAAGCTGCGTGCGCTGGTGCCCAGGGCATGGGCTGCCAGCGTCACATCCACGCCTTCGCAACGGGTGTGGGCAAGCCAGTTGCACAAGCGCTGATGCCAGTCTGGCAGCTCGCTAGCTTTTGCTTGCGCTTCAAACGCGTCCGCTCCCGGTTGCAGCTGCCAGGTCACCGCCCACTGCCGGGTGTGGCCGCTGGCAAACTGTGCGTTGACGTCTTCGAGCGATGGCGGCAAGGGCCACGCGCGCAAGCCCCCAGCCCATGTCGCGCCCACGTTCACACAGCCGACCCGCTGCAGCAAAGCCACCAGCACCCCCAACACCACCAGGTCTTCAGCCGCGCTCGGCGGGTCGCCGCCTGCAGGGCCCACATGTTCATGGGTGACCGTGCATGGGCCGTTGACAACCTGCACGATGCGGTGGCGCGAGTGCAGATAGCGCTCCAGCCGCAACCACGCGGCCAGCAGGCGCAGCGGCTGCCCGGGGTGAATGAGCAGCGCCAAGAGCGGTTCATTGTGTAAAGCGTGTACGCCCTGGCCTAGCTGCAACAGCGCTGCCGGGCCACGCGCTTGCAGCACCTGCATGACCAACTGGCGCTTGGCATCCAGCGGCACCGTGGCAGCGTGCAGCCAGGCCTGCGCGGGGCTGGGCAAGCTGAGCGCCTGCATGCCGGCGTGCAGCGCCCGCAGCATCGCAGCGCTGGCGAAGTCGGCGGCGGGCGCAACCATCAAGTAACAGCCCTCAACCGTATGGGCATGGCAGTTGGCAGGCTCAAGCCCGCTTTCAGCAAGGCACGGAAAACCGCATTGCAAATGGCCCCGGCACCCGCCACGATGGCCGTCTCGCCAGCGCCGGTAGGTGCCTGGCTAGAAGCGATCAATTCAATGTCCATTTGCGGCGTGTCAGCCATGCGTGGCAGGGGGTAATCAGCCAGACTGGTTTGGGCCGGTGTGCCCGCGGGCGCGTTGAGTTGCTCAAACAAAACCATGCCCATGCTCCAGATCAAATTGCCCTCCACCTGGGCGCGCACCGAGTCGGCGTCCAGCATGCGGCCACAGTCGTGGGCGCACCAGATTTTCAGCACCCGTAGCGCGATAAGCTGCCCCTTTGCATTCAATTCCAGTGCCACTTGCGCCACTGCCGCAGCATAACTTTTGCCTTTGTAGACGCCGCAGCCTACGCCCGTGGCCTGAAATCGCTGATTGGTTGCTCCTGAGTTTGTAGCTGTCTGAGCAGTTTCGGCGGGCTTGAACGGCGTTTTAGTCTCCAAACGAGCGGCTGCTTCCAGACAACGTGCCAAGCGCTGCGGATCGCCCGCTTTCCAGTCAATGCCCGACTCGCTACGCTGGCGCAGATGCGCCAGCCGAAACGCCACCGGGTCCTGGTTGGCGGCACGGGCAGCGGCATCCATGGCGAGCTCAATGGACAGGTTGTTGGGGCCCGCACCCAGTCCGCGCCAGGGGCCGGTGAGCACCGGCAGGCGGATGAGTTTGAGTTGGCGCTGCTGCTGGCCCAGGTCATACGCCGACAACTGGCCACGGGCGGCACCGTCGTCGCCCAGCACGCTGGTGAGTTGTTGCAACCACGGCGGCAGCACCGCGTTGGTAAACAGCACATGCGAGGTGGACAGGGTGTGTTGCCAGTGGCTGATGCGCAGCTCGTTGGCCGCGTCGGCTGCCAGCTTCAGGCGCAGGCGATGCGAAGACGGTGGACGGTGAAAACCGGCCTGAAACTCGTCCGCGCGAGACCACTGCACCTTCACGGCTCGACCCATGGCCTGGGCAATCAGCGCCGCCTCACGCTCCACTGTCACGATGGTTTTGCCACCAAACGCACCGCCCATGCGCATGGCATGGATCTGCACCTGCTGGTGCGACAAGCCCAGCTCGCGCGCTACGGTGTCGCGCGCGTAAAAAGTGTCCTGGCTGCCGCACCACAGCTGCAGGCTCCCCGCTGCATCAAACCGGGCCACTGCGCAACGCGGCTCGATAAAGGCATGGCTGGCCAGCGGCACGTCCAGCCGCAGATCAATTGTCCAGGCGATATCGGTCGGCACCAATCCCGTGGTCTTGGTGAAAGACGTTTGCGCGTCCACGTCAATCAGTCGCTGTGGATCGGCCACTGCAAGCGGGGGTGCTTGCCATTGCGCCTGGGCTGCGTCGTGCAGGCGCTGCACCGCGCCCATGCGCGTGGCCACCAAGGCCGGGCCCGCCAGCCTGGGGTGCCGCACTACTGCATGAAAACCAGGCACGGCCCGCACCGCCGCCTCGTTCCAGCTTTTCAGCGGGCTGTCGCCCGGCGCGGCATCGGCCCAGGGGGAGCGCAGCACCACGGCATACAGCATGTTGGGTAGACGGATGTCAGCGGTAAACAGCGGCTGACCGCGCAGCAAGCCGTCCAGTTGCGCCATGGGTGCTGGTGGGCGCTTGTCTGCGTTGGCGGCGAACACGCGCAACTGCCCGGGCGGTACGTCCCGTGCCTGTAGTACCAGCGTGGGTGTCGCCAGCTCGGCCAAGCTGATACTGGCGCTGTTGCCGGTAACTTCATCACCCAACAAAGTCAAACCGCTGGCGCTCTGGTTCAGGCGCTGCGCCGCACGGTCCAACAGTGCCTGGCGCAAGGTGTAGCACGCCCGCGCCAGGGGTAACCACAACTCGCCCACCGAATCACTGCCGACCGTGGCTTTCACGCGGGAAATGTCTTGTGTCGATGGCAGGCGGACATCAATGGCCTGTGCGGGCACACCCAGTTCAATGCTGGCCAATTCGCGCAAGGCGCTGAGAATGTTTTGGCCCATTTCCATACGTGGGCTGTACAGCCGCAGTCGGCCCTGGGCGCTCACGCCGATCCAGCCCAAGGCATCGTCATCTGTGGGCTGCGGTCTTTTCGGGATGGGCGGCGGCAAGGAGCAGCCCGTCGAAAAAGCCACACTGACGGTGAGCGCGCCTGTCAGCCATGCGCGGCGCGACAGAGATGGTGAAAGGGCCGTCATGACGCACCGCCTGCCATCAACCTGGCGGCACGTTGAACGGCCTGGCGTATGCGGTCGTAGGTGCCGCAGCGGCACAGGTTGCCGTTCATGGCCTCGTCAATTTGCGCCGCACTGGGCGAGGGGTTGCGCTGCAACAGCGCCACCGCCGACATGATCTGCCCGGCCTGGCAGTAGCCACACTGCGGAACCCGTAACTCTTGCCAGGCCTGCTGCACGGGATGCAACGCACCAGTTGGACTAAGCCCTTCAATCGTTTTGACCTGTGCCCCCGCCAGCGTGCTGCAATTGATCACGCAGGCAGGCGTTGCCTGATCGTTGACGTGAACTGTGCAAGCTCCGCAAGCGGCCTGACCGCAGCCAAATTTGGCCCCTACCAGCCCCAGTTGCTCACGCAGGTACCACAGCAGCGGCTCATCCGCCATCGCACCGGTCACTAAAACCGCTTGCCCGTTGACTTGAAACTGCACCGACATAAGACACCCCGGATGTGACGAAGCGGCCAATTTAGGCCGCTTCCTGCTTGGGGTATTGAAGATTCACGCCATCGGGTGATGGCCGTGACCGTTACGAATACATCGACTGCAGCCGAACAATCCGCTCTTTGTGACTGAGTCGACTGGAGCCGGGCGATGCGCTCTTCAACCCTGCGCCGACTGCAGCCGGGCAATCCGCTCTTCAATGGGCGGGTGCGTGCTGAACGGCTTGCCAATGCCGCCGGTGATGCCCATGGCCGCCATGCTCTTGGGCAGCTCGCCGGGCACCATGCCGCCCAGGCGGGCCAGGGCATTGACCATGGGTTGTTTGCGGCCCATCAGGTTGGCAGCGCCCGCGTCGGCTCGGAACTCGCGCTGACGGCTGAACCAGGCCACGATCATGTGGGCCAGCACGCCCAGCGCAATGTCCATCACCACGGTGGTGATGTAGTAACCGATGCCGGGGCCGTCGCTGGTGTTGCGCAGAACCACTTTGTCGACAAAATAGCCAATGATTCGGGAGATAAAGATCACAAACGTGTTCATCACGCCCTGAATGAGGGCCATGGTCACCATGTCGCCATTGGCAATGTGCGCCACCTCGTGGCCAATCACGGCTTCCACCTCTTCACGTGTCATGCCTTGCAGCAGGCCGGTGGACACCGCTACCAGGGCCGAGTTTTTGAACGCACCGGTCGCAAAGGCATTGGGCTCGCCGTCAAACACGCCCACCTCCGGCATGCCAATACCCGCCTTGTCAGCAAACTTGCGCACGGTTTCCACAATCCAGGCTTCATCGGCGTTTTGCGGCTGCGCAATCACCCGCACGCCTGAGCTCCACTTGGCCACGGGCTTGCTGATCAGCAGCGAAATGAACGCACCACCGAAACCCATGATGAGCGCAAAGCCCAAAAGCGACGTCAAGTCCAGGCCGTTGGGCGTCAGGAAGCGGTTCACGCCCAGCAGGCTGGCCACAATGCCCAGCACCACCACCACGGCCAGGTTGGTCATGGCGAATAAAAGAATACGTTTCATGGTTTCCTCGTTAAAGAGCGTTGAAATATTGTCCTGGCGCGAAAGATACGGCTACGGGTGTGAAATTCAAGGCATTTCCGACGCAACAAAGGGCCAATCTGGTTTGTCAGCAAGATAGCTTCACTACATTTTTTATAGCTGCTTGAGCAATGTCTAAAAGGGCTGGTGGCC
>JAYUXO010000050.1:0-2125 GCA_043753505.1 Comamonadaceae bacterium | reverse complement strand
TTAGTTCTAACACCACGGCTTGCGGGCCTTCAAGCCACTGCAAAAAATGCCCGGCTACCAACAGCAGCACACCACGCAGGCCCAGCGTTGCATTGCGTGGGCGTGAGTGACTTTGAATGTCGGCGAGCAGCTCACGTGTTCCGTCGTCGCCGGGAGTCGCCTCTGCAACGATGGCACGGCTGACATAAACGACAGAAAAAACCAGGTTTGGCGGCGCAAAGGACATGAATATCAGCCAGGGTTGTAAGGTTGCTTAAAAGACAGACGCCGGTACAAGGAAAAATGCCGGGCAGGCTTGGCCAAGTAGCTTAATGGACGAGCGGTCCATCACGGTCATAGCCACATAACGACACCCCGGTTGGGCTGGGGTAACTACTGATATTTTTTGCTGCCTGACCGGTTTTAAACAATAACGGCCGCCAGCCCTTGTAGATATTGCTCAAGCAGCTATAAAAAGGCGAGTTCAAGTACGAACCGCGTGAGTGGTGAGGTCACAGTGTAAGTTTGGTGGTGTCCAGCCCAAAGAAGACCTCATGCGGTGTTTTCCAGCCCAGGCATTTTCCGGGTCGATGGTTCAATCGATCAACAGCGTGTAGAACCCCGTTCTGGCTTAGATAACGCTTGCACGAACCCTTTGGAAAGTACTGACGCAACAAGCCGTTGGTGTTTGGTTCAAGCCTCGTTGCCACGGGCTGTGCGGTTTGGCAAAGTAGACCTGTGCTTGTAGCGCTAGCCCGATTTTTTCGTGCATGTGCTCGCGCCAGCGTGTAGCGAGAGTGGCGATCGACCAGAGTGACCAGGCCGCCCGGGTGGCGTTTACCCACCACGGTATCGCCCTCCCAATCACCGATACGGCGTTTCTCATCCACGACGGCTGGACGCAGCTCAATGCCCACGCGGTGATTGATCGCCCCGCGTTGACTGCGCCGGGCGCTGCCAGGTGTTCTGCGTCTACACCTTTTTTTGTGATGGCAGCGCAGCGATACACCACCAAGCTGGGGATGTGCATAGACACATAAGTAGATGTTGTCGGTGCTGATACGGCAGCTGCCCTGCGCAAACAGGCGCGCAGATGCCTGCTGGGGTCATAGGCCCAAAGCCAAGTGATCACACACGCGGCTCCAGATATCAACTTGGATGCGCCAGGCATGGCGACACGCCGTCTTGCGCTGGGCGCTCATTTGCTGGCCATGCCCTGCACAGTAATGGGCCTGACCATTGCAACCGACGCGCAGCTCGCGCTTGATAGATAACGTCAGGTGTCTGGCAACGTTTGGGTTCAGCCATGCGGTCAGCCTGCTTCTTTGGCAATAATGTTCAATGCCAATTCGGCCATCACGCTGGCGTTTCCCGCGCGAGCAGCTATCGGTTTTGCAGCGCCGTACTGGGCAAAATTCCGCTTGATCGACTGCAGATAGCCCGGGTCGTAATGCTGGGTCAGCAGTTCGCGCACCACGCTGTCAAAGTCACCTGCGGTGACCTGCTTTTTCCATTGCTCCACCACGGCTTTGCCGCGTAGTGCGACCAGGGCGTCCAGTCGCTGGCAAAACTGCTCTGGTTGGCGCACAAAGAAGTCGTAATCTTCCAGCAGTAATTTCACCCGCTCGTTTTCAGGCAACGTCAGAAGCAGGCAGGGGCTGGCGCGCATGGCCGTGATGAGCGAATCGGGCACGGCCAGATTGCCCACTTTTTTGCTTTCGCTTTCGATGTAGACCGCACGGGTCGTATCAAACCCGCGCAATGCCGCCCACACCAGGGTGTCAAAGCGTTTCTGGCTGGGTTGCGACTGACCAGGAATGGAGCCCAGCACCGAGCTGCGATGGTTGGCCAGGGCTTCCAGGTCCAGTACCTGGGCACCCGCAGCGTGCAGCGCTTGGAGCAGCCGGGTTTTACCTGAACCCGTGGTGCCGCAAATCACGCGGTAGGTCAAGCGTTCAACCATCACGGGCAGGTCCTGTAGTAAGGCAGCGCGAAAAGCTTTGTATCCGCCTTCAATGCTGGTGACCTTGAAGCCAATCTGCGACAACACCAGCGCCAGCGAGCCGCTGCGTTTGCCACCGCGCCAGCAGTAAACCAAAGGTTTCCAGTCGCGCGGAAGAGGCATGACGTGCTGGGATATGTGGCG
>JAYUXO010000049.1:0-2128 GCA_043753505.1 Comamonadaceae bacterium | reverse complement strand
AAAACTCCTGAGTCAATTGAATATATTGACTGCGAATCGATGAAATATTAATAAAACGGTACGCAAAATTGAGCGCAGCAACCTCCGTCTGGCGCAGTGCTGCTTCGAGTTCCGGGTTGGCGGGTTTTGTCATGTTGCAGTGCCTGTAATTTTTAGACTTAAATATTGCGGCTGAAACCAGCCGCCCTGATACCGGGCACCCGGTGGGAGTTGATTATTCCATCGGGTTGCTGTTTTGTTCAGCGTCAAAGAGAGCACTTCGTCACTGGCAAATGTAAAACGCAAATCATCATTCTCACGGCTGATTTCTTTGAAAACTCCCGGGGTGTACAGACCACCATATTTAATATAACCGATGATTTGGTCATCACGTAGCAGCACAAAGTGTAATTGCTCTTCATACGGGCTGTCCTCATCCAGCACCAGCAAGATATCTCCATTTGACGCTTGATATTGCGTCAACATTTCCGCCGCATCAATTTTTATGCTTTTTTTCTGAGATGAACGCATGGATTCAGATAACACCTCCACCGCCGGACTGGGTGTGTCCTGGATTTTTGTGCACTGATAAATACGTATTTTTTTCATTCTTGATAGTGAGAACATTACAACAATTTAAACACTACTTTATGTTTATCGCGTCAACCATCAATTGAGTCACCATACGTATCCTTGCACCCCGCTACACTGCCACGATTCATTGCGGGGGCCTGCATGCTGGACAAACTTAACGAACTCACCGAGGGCCATGGCCCACTGCGCCCGGGGAATGGGCTGATCACCGGCATCATTGCACTCAGCCTGGGCATCTTGTGCTTTCTGGGTGTGCTGGCCTTTCATTTCCCACAGTACCTGACCACACCGCAATTGCGCCAAAGCTACGATGTCGCGATCATTCGCCAGGTTATGTTGGCGGGCCTTGCCATTGCGGGCGGCCTGTCGCTGGTCAATATTATTTTTAACCGGGCGCGCTGGTTGTCGGGTTTTGCGTTTTTGCTGGTTGCCGTGACTGCGCTGCTGGGTGGCCACAAGGTGCCGGTGGCCGACTTTGCCGACAACACGCCCTACATCGGGCTTGACTGGTTCATTCTGGATTTGCTGGGCTCATCCCTGCTGTTCATCTTCATTGAAAAGCTGTTTGCGTTGCGCAAAGACCAGCCGGTGTTTCGCGCCGAGTGGCAGACCGATTTTCATCACTTCATCGTCAACCACATGCTGGTCGGTTTTGTGCTGCTGGCGGCGAATCTGGCCGTGCACAAGTTCTTTGGCTGGGCGGGTACCGACGGGGTGCGCGGCTGGGTGCAAAGCATGCCGTTCTGGGCTGGGTTGCTGCTGATTATTCTGGTGGCCGACCTGGTGCAGTACTGGACCCACCGCGCCTACCACGAGGTGCCGGTTTTGTGGCGGCTGCATGCGGTGCACCACAGCAGCAAAAGCATGGACTGGCTGGCCGGCTCGCGCCAGCACATCGCAGAGCTGCTGATCACCCGCACCCTGGTGCTGGCGCCGATTTACGTGCTGGGTTTTTCCAAAGAAGTAATAGACGCCTACATCGTGGTGGTGGGCTTCCAGGCGGTGTTCAACCACGCCAACGTGAGCGTACGCCTGGGCCCGCTGCGCTACCTGATCGTCACGCCCAACTTTCACCACTGGCACCACAGCCAGGACGGCGAGGCGCTGGATAAAAACTACGCCGCGCACTACGCGTTTTTGGACTATTTGTTTGGCACCGCCGTCAAAAGCACCAAGCTCTGGCCGCAGCACTATGGCGTGTTGGGCGACTACGTGCCCAACGGGTTCATCAAGCAGTTCAAGTTTCCGTTTACCTGGAAAAGCTGAACCGGATTTGAAGGGTTTTGTGGATTCAGCCCTTTTAAATACTGCTCAAGCAGCTATTAAATACATAGCAACTTAACGCGGTATGCGGTGATTGGCCCCCTGCCGAGGCGCATCATTCATCTCGGCTGGCCGCAGAGCCGCATGCTTGGTCAGCCGCCCGGCCATGCGTTTGCGCCACATGCGAAAAGAGCTGGGTTTCATTTGCTGGCGCATCAGGTTGATCACGCCGGATTCGTTCAAGCCAAACTGGTTTTCAATCGCTTCAAACGGTGTGCGGTCCTCCCAGGCC
>JAYUXO010000048.1:0-5408 GCA_043753505.1 Comamonadaceae bacterium | reverse complement strand
GGTCACCGCCACGGCCTTTGGCAATGTCGTGAAACAACGCCGCGACCACCAGCACCCAGGGCTTGTCCCAGCCGGCGGCCAGTTGCGAGCAAAACGGGTACTCGTGGGCATGCTCGGCAATGAAAAAGCGGCGCACATTGCGCAGCACCATCAAGATGTGCTGGTCGACGGTGTAAACATGAAACAGATCGTGCTGCATCTGTCCCACAATCTTTCGAAACACCCAAAGGTAGCGCCCCAACACCGAGGTCTGGTTCATCAGTCGCATGGCGTGGGTGATACCCGAGCCGCAGTGCAGCATGGCGCTGAAGGTGGCGCGATTCACGGGGTCACGACGAAATTCGCCATCCATCAGGCCCCGGGCGTTGTACAGCGCGCGCAGGGTGCGGGCCGACAAACCTTTAATGCCCACCGTGGTCTGGTACAGCAAAAAGGTTTCCAGTATGGCGTGGGGGTGCCTGGCATACAGGTCATCGGACGCCACCTCCAGCATGCCGGCTTTGTCTGAAAAGCGCTCGTTGATGGGCCGTAGCTCGTGGGTTTGCGGGTTCAGGCGCTCTTCAATATTGAGCAACAGGATCTGGTTGAGCTGCGTCACTGCTTTCGCAGCCCAGTAATAGTGCTTCATCAGCGCTTCGCTGGCGCGTATCAAGGGTTTGCCATCGTTGCCGCCTTTGGACACATACCCGAATGATTCGGCCACGGCGGTCTGCAAATCAAACACCAAGCGATCTTCGCGCCGCTGCGCCGTCAGGTGCAGGCGCGCGCGAATCAAGCTCAAAAGCGCTTCGTTGCGCTTGATCTGCCGGGCCTCCAGCGGCGTGGCCAGGCCCTTGCGGGCCAACTCGTCCCAGCTTTTACCCAGCCCCGCCGCCTTGGCCACCCACAGCACCATCTGGAGATCGCGCAAGCCCCCAGGGCTTTCTTTGCAATTGGGCTCCAGCGCGTAGGGCGTGTTTTCGAACTTGTTGTGGCGCTGGCGCAGCTCCAGCGTTTTGGCCACGAAAAAGGCTTTGGCATCGAGTGTCGCGTTGAAGCCGGTTTGAAACTGCTTGAACAGTGCTTTGTTGCCTGTCACCCAGCGCGCTTCCAGCAGCGAAGTTTGTACGGTGATGTCGCCAGCGGCCTCGGCTACGCAGTCGGCCACCGTGCGCACGCTGGAGCCAATCTCCAGCCCCGCGTCCCAGCAACTGCTGATGAAAGTCTCCAGCTTTTGCTTGAGCGCGGGGTCGTCTTCGGCCTGCGTGCTGTCGGGCATGAGCAGCAGCACATCCACATCGGAGTACGGAAACAACTCCCCGCGCCCAAAGCCACCGACGCCTACCAGCGCAAAGCCATGAGGCATGTCCGCACGCAGCCACAGGGCCGTGAGTGTGTCGTCAGCGCAAGCAGCCAGCGCCTGCAAGCTGCTGCGGATACCGCGCGTGGACGTGCCGCTGGTTTGTACAGCAGCGAACAACTTTGCGGTGCGGGCTTTGTGGGCCTGGCGCAGGGTAGGGATGTCGGTCATCGGTTATCGGCACTAAGTAGTTCCGGGGGCTGGGCGCTGATTTGGGCGATTTGGTAGGTGCCCAGGTCGGCCATGATGTTATGCCGCGCTGGGTGTTGGCGGTGAAGAAGACTTCTTCACCTAACGACGGGTGGCTGGCTTTAACGAGGTTGGCACCGGGGCCGGTTTGTTTGCCGGTGCTCAGCCAGATTGCGGTTTTAGGTGAATTTGGCTTGAAGCCCCTACAGATATTGCTGAACCAGCTATCTAATTGATAGTGATCGAACGTGCCAAACGTATTTGCGCCGCCGATAGACGAGTGAATATGTAGCCGCATCTCGCTATGAGCGATGGTGCGTAAGTTGTGGCTTAGTTAGCAGTTGTTGCACCAATAACAACTTTGGTAGTGAAATTGATTCTGGTCAGCTCCATTCCTTTTAGCTTACTGAACTTCTCCACGCAACTGCCCCCTTGGCATCTCTTACAAGCATCGCCATCACACTTCTCATCATTTTTATTGGAATCCGCCACGCAGCTCGGACAAGTCCCACTCGTATCCACCCGCTGACAGTCTTTGCACTTATGTGGCCCACCCGACCCACACTTATTCCCATTCGGAGGAGGCCCACCCCTCCACCTCCACCTCCTCCACCAGCCCCACCCCATCCCGCCTTTGCCAGCCCCGAGCCGGAGTCGCACACCAGCACCGAGCCGTCTTCACTGACCGTTGCCCTGCCTATGGCTGTGTATTGGCTCAAGTCATGGTCCCACTGCACGATGGCTACGTTGTCGCCTGCGGGCAGACCGTCGCGGTTGGGCAAGGTGACTTCTATCGGGGGGTCAAAGCGGGTGCCTTCGGGTTGGATGGTCCAGGCGGGTACGCCAAATTTGCTTACGCCGCCCGGAGGGCTCATGGGCAGTTTGTCTGCGGTGAAGGGGCTGACGACCCCGGTGCCGTAGGCTTCAAAGTGCAGGCTGGGGTATTGGGCGATTTGTGGGTTCAGGGCGAGGCTCTCGACGCTTGCGTTGATCAAAAGGTGCTTGCGGCCGTCCACAAACAAATCAATGCGGCCTGGAGGGATGTTGCCTAGTGTTGTCTGGGTTGGCGGCTTGGGTGGCGTTGGGGGATTTGAAAACTTGGGCTTTGATGCGGATGGTGGCGAGTACATCGCGTTGATGGGTTGCTCCGAACGATTTAGGCGTTTCACCCAAGCAGATGCTGCTCAAGCAGCTATTTAATTGATAGTGATTCAGTCCGCTTCTACGGTTGTCACACCACCACATATTGACCGTCACCCGGCAACCGTTACAGCAATCAGCACATCAGCAGGGATTCCCAGGCTCTGGTGGAGCCTGCGGATCATGGCGAGCGTGAGCGGGCGCTTGCGGTTCAGAACTTCATAGACACGGTTGCTTTTGCCGATGATCGGCTCAAGATCTTTGACGGACAGGCCACTTTGATCCATCCGAAATTTGATGGCTTCCACCGGATCAGGCGCGGCAATCGTCAGATGTCTGGCCTCATAGGCTTGCACCAGTGTGACCAGAATGTCTAGGCGATCACCTTCAAACGTGCCCAACTCAGGGTCGGATTCCATCAAGGCCGAAATTTCTTTCAGGGTTGCCTTGTAGTCTGCTTCGGTACGAATAGGGCGGATGTTCATGGTTTCCTTTATGCATGGTCAGTCAGGCCATTTCAACGGTTTCTGCGTCCACTGCGTCGTACTCTTTATGGGTGCCGACAAACTTCACGTAGACGATTTGCAATTTGTACGCAATAGCCACGATCAGCCGGTAGTCGTTGCCTTTGATGTTGAAGACCACACGGCGGTTTTTTAGCACGCTGGCACTGCGGTACAGCACCTTGATGTCAGCGGGCTGGGCCCAGCGTGCATGGGTGGCCTCTTTAAACCAGGCTTTCAACGGCTGCTCGGCATCGGTATGGCGCTGCCAGAAGGCCCGCAGGGTTGACACAGCAATCACTCGCATTTGCAGATTTTAGTCCCGTTTTGGGACTGGATTTACGCCTGCTTCACGCGTTGACAAACGCAGGCGGCTTTGGCGCACCCGCCGATAGCGTGAGCACCTCGTAGCCACTCTCCGTGACCAAAACGGTGTGCTCCCACTGCGCGGAAAGTGAATGGTCTTTGGTGACGATGGTCCAGCCGTCATTGCCGAATTCCTTGATGTCGCGCCGTCCAGCGTTGATCATGGGCTCGATGGTGAAGGTCATGCCGGGTTTGAGTTCTTCCAGCGTGCCGGGCTTACCGTAGTGCAGCACCTGTGGCTCTTCGTGGAACTCGCGACCGATACCGTGGCCGCAGAACTCCCGCACGATGGAAAAACGTTGGCCCTCGGCAAAGCGCTGAATGGCAAAGCCGATGTCGCCCAAGCGCACGCCTGGTTTCACGCGCACGATGCCGTGCCACATGGCCTCGTAGGTGAGGGCGCACAGGCGCTTGGCCTGAATCGACACCTCGCCGACCATAAACATGCGGCTGGTATCGCCAAACCAGCCGTCTTTGATCACGGTCACATCCACATTGACGATGTCGCCTTTTTTCAGGGGTTTTTCATTGGGAATGCCGTGGCACACCACGTGGTTCACCGAGGTGCACAGCGACTTGGGGTAGGGCGGGTAGCCCTGGGGTTGGTAGCCCAGGGTGGCCGAAGTGGTGCCCTGCAGCTTCATGAAATCAGCCGCCAGCTGGTCGATCTGGTTGGTGGTGATGCCCGCTTGAATGTGGGGGGTGATGTGATCCAGCACCTCGGAGGCCAAGCGGCCTGCGGTGCGCATGCCTTGCACGCCACTGTCGTCTTTGTAGGAAATTGTCATGCTCCGATTATCCCGCGCAGGCCCGCCTGCGGCATGCGTGGGAAAATTCGGCCTACCGATCTTCCTGACTTATCTTTTTAGTGGCGAACCCATCCATGACAGAGCCAGCCGCCGAAACCCAGTTGCTGCACACCGCGTTTTACAAGTTTGTTCACCTGGCCCAGCCGCTCAACGTGGTGGAGCAGCTTCGCGCAATGACAGCACAACAAGAGGGCTTGACAGGCAGCATCCTGATTGCACCCGAAGGCATCAACGGCATGCTGGCTGGCACGGCGTCGGTTTTGGACGCCATAGAGCAAGTCTTGGTAGCCGACCCGCGCTTGAACGGCTACTTTGCCGGCATGGTGTTCAAGCGCAGCGCGTGCAAGACCGCCCCATTTTTCAAGATGAAAGTGCACCTGAAGGCCGAAATTGTCCCGCTAGGCATTGCGGGGGTGGACGCGACACAGACCGGTATCAACGTGAGTCCGCAAGACTGGCGCGAACTGATTGCGCAGCCCGATGTGGTGGTGCTGGACAACCGCAACAGCTTTGAGTACCGCCTGGGCCACTTTGCCAACGCGGTAGACCCGGTGGTGGCGAACTTTCGCGACTTCCCCAACTATGTTCTGGCGCATCTTGACGAGTGGAAAGCGCAAGGCAAACGGGTGGCGATGTACTGCACCGGTGGCATCCGCTGCGAAAAAACCAGCGCCTGGATGCGCGATATGAACGTGCCGGTTTACCAGCTGGAAGGCGGCATCCTGAACTATTTCAAGGAAATGCCCGACGCACAGAAAGACTGGGAAGGCGAGTGCTTCGTGTTTGACAACCGCGTGGCGCTGGACACCAAACTCCAGGAAACACCCACGGAGCTGGACGCGGTGTACACCGGTGATCTGGACGCAGCCTGGCGTCTGGCCAGGGCGAAAAGGCTGGCTCGCGGCGGGGCCTGAGCCGTGTCCTGGGTAGTGTCCCGAATCCCATGCTGACCACCTTGAACGGCGTAAGCCCGAGTTGCGTGAGCTTGCCGCCCGGGCCGTGGGCCACTGTGCTGGAGTTTCTTGTGGCGCGATTCCCGGCGATACCGGCTGACGAATGGTT
>JAYUXO010000047.1:0-5411 GCA_043753505.1 Comamonadaceae bacterium | reverse complement strand
ATGGTGCTGCACACCCTGGCGGCGTTTGCGGCGGTGCCGCGGCTGGCGGGACGCTTGCTGGTAGTGGCCTCAGACGATGCTTTTATGCTGGCTGAAGGATCTACGTTTTCAATAGCGAACTGCGGAGGAAAAACTAGGGCGGCCAGCGTTTTGAATGGTCTGAACCACTGGTTGAACCACGGTGCAGCACCCACCGACTGGATCCTGGTTCACGACGCCGCGCGCTGCCTGATTACGCCGCAGCAAATCAACCGCTTGATCGACGCGTGCCTGGGAGACCCGGTAGGTGGCCTGCTGGCCCAGCCACTGGCCGACACATTGAAAACCTCAGTTGGTGGCCGCGTGACCAGCACGCTGGAACGGGGTGACAAATGGCTGGCACAAACGCCGCAGATGTTTCGCATTGGACCCCTGATCGACGCGCTGCGTGCCGCTGGTGACCAAGTAACCGATGAGGCCAGCGCCATGGAGGCGCAAGGCTTGCAGCCGCTGCTGGTGGCGGGCAGCGCACAAAATTTCAAGGTGACTTATCCGGACGACTTTGCACTGGCGCAAGCAGTGTTGATGGGTCGGGAAACATGTTGAGCTTTGTGTACCGTACAACTCTCTCCCGCACGCGGGAAACAGAGCATTTCATTCTTCACTGGCGTAGTTGGCACACATGAACACCTCCATCCGTACCGGCGAAGGCTGGGACACCCACGCCCTGGTGCCCGGCCGCAAACTCATCATCGGCGGCGTGCACATTCCCTACGCGCTGGGCCTGATGGGCCATTCCGATGCTGACGTGCTGCTGCACGCCATCACCGACGCTTTGCTGGGCGCAGCCGCCCTCGGCGACATTGGCCGACACTTTCCCGACACGGATGTGCGCTTCAGAGGCGCTGATTCCACCGTGCTGCTAGCCGAAGCCGCCGCCCGTGTGCGCGCAGCAGGTTTTGAGATTGGCAATATTGACAGCACCGTGATCGCCCAGGCCCCCAAACTGGCCCCGCACATTCCCGCCATGTGCGTGGTGATTGCCAAGACCTTGGGCCTGGCACCGAACCAGGTGAACGTGAAGGCCAAAACCGCCGAGCATCTGGGACCGGTGGGGCAGGGACAGAGCATGGAGGCGCGGGCTGTGGTGTTGCTGGTTGCCAATGACGGCGCTGCACACCATACCCTTGCAGCACCAGGTTGATGGCGCGCAGCGCCATCATTGCCTCACGCCGCCGCCGTCATCAGCAACCTATCGTTGTGCCACCAACGTGCGAAAGTCCACTTCGTATCCCTTGAGCGTTTGCACGGCTTTGGCACGTTGCGCAGGGGTGGTGGCGTTGTGCACGCGTGAGAAACTGGCACAGCCTTCGGTAACCATGGTGCTGGCATAACGCTGGTAGGCCGGGTTGGGCGAAGTGAGAGAACGATCCATATAGGCGCGCATTAGCGGCTGGGCTTGTTGTGCATTGAGCTTTTGAGCGGCTATCTGGCGCAACATCTGCAAACCATCTTGCTGCCTTCGCACACGCTCATCCAGCGTCATGCTGGCGTCGAACGCTGAGCGTTCCACGCCCGCGCGAATCACCGCTTTTTGCGGCTCGTCCAGACTGCCGTAAATCATTTCCGAGCGATCCAGGGCCTGCTTGAAGCGGCGGTCCTGAATTTCTTTGGGCGTGCCGGTCAGCCATTCTTTCTTCCACTCGGCGTTGGTTTTCGCTTGTTTGCGTTCCAGATACTTCAGCTGGTCTTCATCCAGTTGGGTCGCCACCCACAACACTGTGGGCTGGGCATAGTCCAGCACCGCATCGAGCTTGGCACGCACCTCGTTAAAGGTGGTGCAAGCCTGCGCTTCGGTAATGGAATCAGGCAGTTGCTGGCTGGTCTTATGCAGCAAATCGGCATAGGCAGGAAGTTGAGTGGTGCGGTGCCATTGCTGCAGGCGGCTTAAATCTTCGCGTACACGCAGTGCCTGGGTGTCGTTGAAGTCCAGGTAACCGTCGATCTGAAAATAAAGCAGGTCGGGTGCCTGGTTGTAAGCCAGGCGCACAGCGCTACAGCCAGCCATCAGCAACGAGGCCGCGACAACCAGCGCCAGACTGATTGCGGGCCAACCGATAATTTGACGAATTTTTTGGGGGATCAACATGGACAATTCAAGTGGAGTGAGGGCGGTGGAGTCGGCCAGTCGGCAGACAGTTCAGCCTATCAGTGAAACAGCTGAGAGTTATGTAGGACTTAGCGCCCGGGACGCGTCAGGTGCAGTACGTAGCGCTCAGGAGCCGGTTCCGCAAGCGCTCAGCGTGGTCATCATGGCTGCCGGGAAGGGCACCCGCATGAAAAGCACCCGCCCCAAAGTGCTGCACCGACTGGCTGGTCGTGCCCTGCTCGCGCATGTGGTGGGTACGGCGGCGCAGTTACTGCCCCGCCAGATGGTTGTGATTACGGGTCATGGTGCTATAGAAGTAGAAGCAGCCCTAGCAGTATTGATAAGGGCTGGTGACCAATTTGATGCTGAAAATTTAAGTTGTGTGCGCCAGGAACCGCAACTCGGTACCGGCCACGCAGTTCAGCAGGCGGTGCCCGTGTTGCCTGATGACGGCGTGTGCCTGGTGCTCAACGGCGATGTGCCGCTGATCCAGGCAGACACCCTGCAAGCCTTGGTGGCCAGTTGCGGGGCCGACAAGCTCGCCCTGCTGACGGTGGTGATGGCTGACGCCACAGGCTACGGTCGCATCGTACGTTCGGGTAACGCGGTGCAGGCCATCGTGGAGCACAAAGACGCCAGCGCCGCGCTACGCGAGATTCGCGAGATTTATACCGGCGTGATGGCTGTGCCCAACCGCCTGCTCAAACCCTGGCTGGCTCGCCTTTCCAATGACAACACGCAAAACGAGTTTTACCTGACCGACATCGTGAAATTTGCAGTGGTTGACGGTGTAAGCGTGGTAGCACAACAAACCACCGACACCGCGCAGGTGGACGGGGTGAACAGCCCCGTGCAGCTGGCCCAACTGGAGCGCACACATCAGCTGCGTCAGGCTCATGCGTTGATGGAAGCGGGCGTGCGCCTGACCGACCCTGCGCGGTTTGACCTGCGGGCTGACAGCCGGGGCACCTGTGAGTTGGTGTGCGCGCAAGACGTGGAAATCGACCTCGGCTGCATTTTTGAGGGCCGCGTGAGCCTGGGGCAGGGCGCACGTATCGGCGCACACTGCATCATTGCCAATGCTCGGATTGAAGCCGGTGCGGTAATTCACCCATTCAGCCATATAGACGGTGAAGTGCTGGGCGTGCAGGTGGGGCAGGGCGCAATGGTCGGCCCATTTGCCCGCCTGCGCCCTGGCGCGCATTTGGGTGAAGATGTGCACATTGGCAACTTCGTCGAAGTGAAAAACAGCACCCTGGCCCAGGGAGCCAAAGCCAACCACCTGACCTACCTGGGCGACGCCACCGTGGGGGAGCGCGTGAACATTGGCGCGGGCACCATCACCGCAAATTACGACGGTGCCAACAAGCACCGCACCGTGATCGAAGCCGACGTGCACATCGGAAGCAACAGCGTGCTGGTGGCCCCGGTCACCATAGGTGCGGGCGGGACGGTGGGGGCGGGTTCGGTGGTGACCAAAAGCACCCCGCCAGGGGCGCTGACAGTGGTGCGGGGCAAGACGGTGGGTGTTGAGGGGTGGATAAGGCCGGTGAAGCGGTAGTAAATCTGCGGCGTCAAAAAACTACAAAGGTTCCGCCTTCAATATCACTTCACATCCACCGTACCCCGGAAGCGGCAGCCGCGAGTTAAGATATACCGTCCCGTCGGGACTTACTGCTATAGAGTTACTGAAAATGATTGCCTGGGGTAGGTTACCCAAGGGCAGTTCCGTTGGAAAAACCGTAGCCGACCCGAGTATGCCCACCGCAGTACTGACAACGCCCTCAGGGGAAACACGTCGGATCGCGCGGTAATCCACCAAATAGAGGTTTCCGCTCGCATCAATATCTAATTTGGATGGACTTTGAAACCGCGCAATACCACCTGGCCCATCCACAGCCCCCAGCGCATTACGCTGGGTGGATCCCGCAAGCACACTGCTAACTCCTTGCGGCGTAATTTTGAGAACGTACGCCACGACTATGGAGGGTGGAGAGCCAAGAATGGAAAAAAAGAAATCAGCCGGGGCAACACTTAAATAAATATTGCCCTGCTCGTCCAATGCAATGTCAGTTACATTTCTCGCATTTGCATCCAACACACCGCCTGGTACAGTCATAACCACACCGTTGGCACTTATCTTTCGAATCAAAAAATAAGGCTGATCTTCCGGTTTATTGGGTACTTTAACAGCTTTGTCAATAACATACAAATCACCTTCCCTGTTAATTGCAACTGCTGTCGGATCTGAAAATGTGGCCTCAGATACGGTTCCGTTCTGATTGCCTTGTTTCCCTGGTCCACCGGCGACGGTGCTTACGACACCATCTTTTGATATCCGCCTAATAGCGAAATTCTTACTATCTGCCACATAAATATTACCAACACGATCTACGACAATATCCCTGATGACATTAAATCTTGCGTCTGCTGCATTGCCATCGATATAGGCACCAGTAGAAGTGTTCAACTGACCAGTTACGGTAGTAACCAGTCCATTTGCTAGTATTTTTCTTACTGCATAGTCTTGTGCAACATAGACATTGCCTTTTTGATCTGCTGCCAGGCCGCTCATCAAAACAAAAGCTGACTCCTGGCCCAGACCATCGTGATTTTGTGGTGAAGTCACAGAAATCGGCAACAAACTAGTACCGCGAAAATTAGGACTTGTATCGCCAGTGAAATATTGAAGCGTATTACTCATGGGGGGTTGAACGGTGAGTGTTGCCTGTTCACTGGTAACGGCACCACCCACGTTGCTGATACGCACTGAAAAACTGCTTTGATTGTCAGACTTTGAGATCGTCGCCAGCGAATAAGTTGACGATGTAGCAGACGCTAATTCGGCACCATTACGCAACCATCGATAACTCAGCCCGTCACCGCGAGCCTCCACGCTAAACGTCATTGAGCGTCCCTCTCGGCCTGTTTGATTCTGTGGCTGCATGGAAATTACCGGCGCAGCTGGTGCTGGTGCTGGTGCTGGTGCTGGTGCTGGTGCTGGTGCTGGTGCTGGTGCTGGTGCTGGTGCTGGTGCTGGTGCTGGTGCTGGTACTGGTACTGGTACTGGTACTGGTACTGGTACTGGTACTGGTACTGGTACTGGTACTGGCCCCCCGCTCACGGGGGGCGCAGGTGTACCGTCACCTGACCCGCCGCCACCGCAGGCCGCCACGCTGGCCATTGAAAAAATTACAAGTGCCCAGCGGCTTGAAGTTTTGGCAAAGTCAAGTTTCATGACGGTTCCCCTGTGGTTGATGCGATTAAATTGACTACTGAATAA
>JAYUXO010000046.1:0-13183 GCA_043753505.1 Comamonadaceae bacterium | reverse complement strand
GGGTCGGCGCCGCAGGTGCCAGCCAGGCAGCCAGGACGGCGTGCACGTTGTGACCTTGCGTTGCCCGCCACACCACCTCGGGCGGCACCACATGAATGCCGGGGGGTGCCAGTTGCAAGGCGGCATCCAGCAGCCGCGCCACCTGCACAGCGCGCACCGGTTGCTCGTTGCTGGGAATCATGTACTTGAAAATGCCCAGCATCCATTGCGCAAGACGTTGCAACGCGGATCCGCTGGCCGGTGCATCGCTGGTACGTGCGCTGCGGATTAACAGCAGGCGGTCAAAGTGCAATGCCGCCACAGCCTGTTCATCGAGGCTTGCCAACCCCCGCTTGAGTGCTTCGGGTAAGCGTCCCGGTGCATGGGGCAGCACCACAGCCAGGGTGCGCACACCACAGCCGTACATCCAGCCAGCCAAGGCCGGTAGCTGTTCGGGTGTGGGTGTGAACAGCGCGCGTTCACGGTCCAGGTAAAGCCGCGGTGGATCGAACAGCACGATACCGATCTCACCTCGTGGTGCCTCTTTGCTACCTGACCACTGCAGCACATCACCAGCGGGCACTTCCCAAGCCACCACGCCGCGCAATGCGGGTGTGATGGGCTCACGGGCTAACACACAGGCGCTGCCGTAGCGCTGGCAGCCCACCAAACGGCGCAGCACCTCATTGCCCAAAGCCCCGGTCGCACCAGCAATCAATAACGATGGCGCGCGGGCAGGGCGTGGGGGTGTGCGTTGGGCCGCTTGGAGTGCGTCTGTGACGGTCATGGTCAGTGGGCGTGCGTCATTGGCTGCCGGAGTTTTCAACAGGACGCCGTCCACGCAGCGGTATTCAAGTTTGCAAGAAGAAAGTGGTTCTCACCCATGTGAAACAAGCTCAGGCAGCTACTATATTAATAGCAATTATCAGCAAGAGGGGTAGGCTAACGTGCTAGCCAGCACCTGACCGGGGGATGCTCTAACCTCTGCCTGCGCGCGGTGGCGGCTGCGTTTTGGCAAAGCCATGCAGTCGCGCACCAGATTCACTCCAGTCACCCGTGCGGCGGTCTTTAAAGGTGGACAGCTGGTGCATCTCTGGCGCCTCCGACATACCCGCGAACTGGCTGTCGTGTGCCACTTCCAGTTCTTGTTGCAACGCCCTGCTAATGCCCGAGAGGGCTTTGATCTGACGGTTGGCGGCTCGCAAACGGCCTGAGAGGCTAACTGCAATTGCCAGCAACAAACTGGCACCAACCTGCGGATCTTTTCGAACCAGCGACAGCAAGTCTTGCCGCGCCAGCCTGGCCACAACCAATTGACTAACTGCCACGCAGGTGGCAGACCGCGGCGCACCATCCAGCACCCCCATTTCACCAATCAGACTGCCCGGCCCCAGCAACGACATATCGATGCCGTCTTCAGACGAGGTATTGTGAGTTTTAACTGAAACCTCACCTTCCAGGACGAGCAGCATAAAGTCTGTTTGTCCAGGTTGTCCTTCTTCCATTAATACGCTGCCCAGCGCGAGTTGCAGAGGTTGCATGAAGCCAACGATGACCTGCGCGTCTTGACGGCTGATTCCCGCAAAAGCGGGATGGGTGATCAGCAGACTGGCTGCCTGGTCACGGTAAAAGCTTTCTTGTGACATAGTGAACCGGAATTAATTCTCAAATACTAATCGATAAGTTCGCTTTGCAAATACCCTATTTAGGGCGCGGCAAAATGTAAACAAGTCACAAGTATTTATTTGCAGCGAGTCTGATCTATAAAAGTTGAGTGACTCCATAGGCAGCATTGCGATTCCGCCTTACTTCAACGCATCACCGAACGGGTGACGGGCGGTTAGGCTTGATGGACAGTCTGCCGGGTTGACGGGCGGCGTTCAGCTCTTGCTTAAGTGAGCGACTCAAACCCGCCATCGTCTTGTTTTTTCGGTTAGCCAGACGCAGGCGGTCTGCCAAGCATTTGGAGATGGCCAGAATTAAACGTGGGGCTACCCGCGGATTACTGTCAATCAATCGAAGCAAGGCTTCATGCGACAACACGGCTGCGCTGATGTCAGTGATGGCAGTGCAACTGGCTGACCGCGGGGCAGCATCCAAAACCCCCATTTCGCCAATCAGGCTACCAGAGCCAATGATGGACATCACCATGCTGTCGTGGTGAGCCATGCCATGGTTTTCTACGGGCACATGCCATCGATGATGAGCATCATGTAGTCGGTGTCGCTTATTTCGCCTTCTTGAATGAAGACCGTGCCCATCTTGATACGTCTGGGCTTCATGTAACCAACCACCGCCCGGGCATCGCCCAGACTCAAGTCAGCCAATGCCGTGTGCACGATCAGGTACCGCGCCGCACGTTCCTGACCCGAATGCTCGTCTGGTGCAGCCTGGATGGGGACGGATGAAATGGTCACAATGCAATCTAAAAGCTGAAATGCAAAAAGCCATCGCAAATCAGGCGATGGCTTCTTTGAACGGTTCACGGACCGTGCAACGCGACTTACTTTTTCTGTCTGTATTTGCGCAAAGCGGCAATCTGCGCCGCCATGACCGCCAACTCTGACTGAGCTTTGGCAATATCCAACTCGCCTTTAGCATTCTTCAGCGCTTCCTCAGCTGCAGCCTTCGCAGCATTGGATTTTTCTTCGTCCAGGTCTTTGCCGCGAATGGCCGTGTCTGACAGCACGGTCACGCAATTAGGTTGCACTTCCAGCACACCTCCGGCTACAAAGACAAATTCTTCGCTGCCATCAGCCTTTTGAATGCGAACCGTACCCGGGCGAATCCGGGTGATCAACGGTGTGTGCCGGGGTTTGATACCCAACTCTCCAGCTTCACCTGGCAGGGCAACAAACACGGCTTCACCAGAAAAGATCGACTCTTCAGCGCTCACCACATCCACGCGAATGGTATTCATACGATTTCCTTGTGACTTGCCGTATTGATCACTGCGGCGTCAGCCATTAAATTTTCTTGGCTTTCTCGAACGCTTCATCAATCGTTCCCACCATGTAAAACGCTTGCTCCGGTAAGTGGTCACATTCGCCGTTGGCAATCATCTTGAAACCACGAATGGTTTCGGACAGCGGCACATATTTACCGGGGGAGCCGGTAAACACCTCAGCCACATGGAATGGCTGGCTCAAAAAACGCTGAATTTTCCGGGCGCGGGCAACAGCCAATTTGTCTTCAGGTGCCAACTCGTCCATACCCAGAATGGCAATGATGTCGCGCAGCTCCTTGTAGCGTTGCAACGTGCCTTGCACCGCACGGGCGGTGTTGTAGTGGTCTTCGCCGACAACCAGCGGGTCCAGCTGGCGGCTGGTGGAGTCGAGCGGGTCTACTGCGGGGTAAATGCCCAGCGCCGCAATGTCACGCGACAGCACCACTGTGGAGTCCAGGTGAGCAAACGTGGTCGCGGGCGACGGGTCGGTCAAATCATCCGCTGGCACGTAAACAGCCTGAATGGAGGTAATGGAGCCAACTTTGGTTGACGTGATGCGCTCTTGCAAACGGCCCATTTCTTCGGCCAGCGTCGGCTGATAACCCACAGCAGAAGGCATGCGTCCCAGCAACGCCGACACCTCGGTACCAGCCAGCGTGTACCGATAAATGTTGTCTACGAAGAACAGCACATCGCGGCCTTCGTCGCGGAACGATTCGGCAATGGTCAAACCGGTTAACGCCACGCGCAAACGGTTGCCTGGTGGCTCGTTCATCTGGCCGTAAACCATGGCCACTTTGGAGTTGGGCAGGTTTTCCAGATCCACCACTTTGGAGTCGGCCATCTCATGATAAAAGTCGTTGCCTTCGCGGGTGCGTTCACCCACACCGGCAAACACCGACAGACCCGAGTGCGCCTTGGCGATGTTGTTGATCAACTCCATCATGTTCACGGTCTTGCCTACACCGGCACCACCGAACAGACCCACTTTACCGCCTTTGGCAAACGGACAAACCAGATCAATAACCTTGATGCCGGTTTCCAGCAATTCCTGGCTGGGGCTCAGTTCGTCATAAGCCGGTGCCTTGCGGTGGATCGATGCGGACAGCTCAGCCGAAACCGGACCACGCTCATCAATCGGATTGCCCAGCACATCCATGATGCGGCCCAGCGTGGCTTTACCCACGGGAACGGTAATGGCCTTGTTGGTGTTGTAGACCATGTTGCCACGGCGCAAACCGTCAGAGGAACCCAGCGCGATGGTGCGCACAATGCCGTCGCCCAGTTGCTGCTGCACTTCCAGCGTCAGGGCGGTGCCTTCCATCTTCAGCGCGTCATAGATTTTGGGCATCTTGTCGCGTGGAAATTCCACGTCCACCACCGCACCGATGCATTGAACAATTTTGCCGAGAACCTGAGTATCTGCTTGAGCCATGTGTTGCCCCAAAAATTAAATCTAAGAAATCTGTGAAGACCTGAACTAAACCGCAGCCGCACCGGCCACAATTTCGGATAGCTCTTTTGTGATGGCCGCCTGGCGGGTCTTGTTGTAGATCAGCTTGAGTTCGCCAATCACGCTCCCGGCGTTATCGGTTGCGGCTTTCATGGCCACCATGCGCGCCGACTGCTCGGACGCCATGTTTTCAGCGACCGCCTGATAAACCAAAGCTTCGACGTAGCGCAGCAGCAATTCGTCAATGACGGTTTGCGCATCGGGCTCATATAAATAGTCCCAACCATGGTGGCTGCCGCTGGCTTCGGCATCAGCCGTGGCCTCGGCCTGTAATTTGGCTTGCGACAAAGGCAGCAACTGCTCGATCACCGGTTCTTGCTTCATCGTGTTGATGAATTTGGTGTAGCAAAGGTACACCGCATTCACCTCGCCTTTGGCATAGGCGTCCAGCAATACCTTCACGGGTCCAATGAGCTTGTCCAGGTGCGGCGTGTCGCCCAGTTGGGTCACATGTGACACCACCTTGGCACCGACTCGGTTCAAAAAGCCCAGGCCTTTGTTGCCAATGGCCACTGCATGCGTCTGGATCCCCGCCGTCTGGGCTGCACGCAGTTGGGCGGTTACTGCACGCAACAGGTTAGTGTTCATGCCGCCGCACAAACCCTTGTCGGTCGTCACCACGATAAAGCCGGTGGTTTTCGCCTCATTCAATTTCATGAACGGGTGCGTGTACTCCGGGTTGGCCTTGCCGAGGTTGGCCGCAATGTTGCGCACCTTGTCGCTGTACGGACGAGCGTGGCGCATCCGTTCCTGCGCCTTGCGCATTTTGGAGGCGGCCACCATTTCCATGGCTTTGGTGATCTTCCTGGTGTTTTCCACCGATTTGATCTTGCCGCGTATCTCTTTGCCTGCAGCCACGTTTGGCTCCTAAGTTGGGTAAGAGATTTAAGCGAAGGACTTCTTGAACGCGCCCAAAGCGGTGGTCAATTCAGCCTCAGCATCCTTGTCCATAGCTTTGTCGGCTTCCAGTTTAGCCAGCAGCGCAGCGTGCTTATCTTTGAGGTAGCCGTGCAAGCCATGCTCGAAAGCCAAAACCTTTTTGACTTCCACATCGTCCATAAAGCCCTTGTTCACGGCGAACAAGGTGGCTCCCATCAAGCTGATGGGCAGCGGGCTGTACTGGGCTTGCTTGAGCAACTCCGTCACACGGGCACCGCGATCCAGCTGCTTGCGGGTGGCTTCGTCCAGATCCGACGCGAACTGCGCGAAAGCGGCCAATTCACGGTACTGCGCCAAGTCGGTGCGAATACCGCCAGACAGGTTTTTTACCAGCTTGGTTTGCGCTGCCCCGCCGACGCGAGACACTGAAATACCAGCGTTGATCGCAGGGCGAATTCCCGCATTGAATAAGCTGGTTTCCAGGAAAATTTGACCATCGGTAATCGAGATCACATTGGTCGGCACGAAAGCTGACACGTCGCCTGCCTGCGTTTCAATGATTGGCAAGGCGGTCAGTGAACCTGTTTTTCCTTTGACTTCACCTTTGGTGAAGGCTTCCACGTAATCGGGGTTCACGCGGGCCGCACGCTCCAGCAGGCGGCTGTGTAAATAGAACACGTCGCCAGGGTAAGCTTCGCGGCCTGGCGGGCGACGTAGAAGCAACGACACTTGCCGGTAAGCCACGGCTTGCTTAGACAGATCGTCGTACACGATTAGCGCATCCTGGCCGCGGTCGCGGAAATACTCGCCCATGGTGCAGCCTGAGTAAGCCGACACGTATTGCATGGCAGCAGATTCCGACGCAGAGGCGGCGACCACAATGGTGTATTCCATAGCGCCAGCCTGCTCCAGTGCACGCACCACGTTTTTGATGGACGAGGCTTTTTGACCAATCGCCACATACACGCAGGTCATGTCCTGACCCTTCTGGTTGATGATGGCGTCAATCGCCACAGCCGTTTTACCGGTCTGGCGGTCACCAATAATCAATTCACGCTGACCCCGGCCAATTGGCACCATCGAATCAATGGATTTCAAGCCTGTCTGCATGGGTTGGCTGACAGATTGGCGGGCAATCACGCCGGGCGCAACTTTCTCGATCACGTCAGTCATTTTCGCGTTGATAGGACCTTTGCCATCAATCGGCTGACCCAAGGCGTTGACCACGCGACCAATCAGCTCGGGCCCCACCGGCACTTCCAGAATGCGCCCCGTGCATTTGACGGTGTCGCCTTCCGAGATGTGCTCGTACTCGCCCAAGATCACGGAGCCAACCGAGTCGCGTTCCAGATTCAGCGCCAAGCCAAATGTGGGTGTACCGTCGGCAGTAGGTGGGAATTCCAGCATCTCACCCGCCATCACGTCCGACAGGCCGTGAATGCGGCAGATGCCGTCCGCCACCGATATCACGGTGCCCTGGTTGCGAATGTCTGCACTGGCTGCAAGGCCTTCAATGCGGCTCTTAAGTAGCTCAGAAATTTCTGCGGGGTTCAGTTGCATAGCAAAGTCCTTGGCATGTGTCTTGTAAGTGTTACGCCGACAGCGCAACTTTCATTTGTTCCAGGCGGGCTTTAACCGAAGTGTCCAGCACCTCGTCGCCTACCACCACGCGAATGCCACCAATCAGGGCCGGCTCCAGCGCAACCGACAGATTCAGTTTGCGTGAAAAGCGTTTTTCCAAAGTTGCCGCCAGATCAGCCAGCGCCACCGTGTCAATCGGGAAGGCGCTGTAGACCATCGCATCAGACGAACCGCCCTGTGCATTTTTCAGAGCACGAAATTGCACTGCAATTTCCGGCAAAGCGCCCAAGCGGCCATTCTCGATTACCGTGCGCAAAAAATTTTTTGCGTGGTCTGGCAGCGCAACCTTGTTCACACCAGAGACCACGTCAAAAACCTGGGCTTCGGTGACTTTCGGGTTATCTGCAAATTGCAGCAGCTGCGGATTGGCCGCGATGGCAGCCAAAGATTCAACCCAGGATGCAGCACCGTTCAAGTCGGCTTGCGAAGATTTGAATAGTGCCTCAGCGTAAGGGCGTGCAATAGTGGCGAGTTCAGCCATGGTGTGCCTGCGTGGTGTTCAAAGTTCGGTCTTCAAGCGCGACAGCAAATCCGCATGAACGCCAGCATTGACTTCTTTGCGAAGAATTTGCTCGGCGCCTTTCATGGCCAGCGCGGCAACCTGCTCACGCAGCGCCTCACGAGCCTTGACGGTTTGCTGCTCGGCTTCCACTTTCGCGGCAGCAACAATTTTGTTGCCTTCGTCGGTGGCGCGGGTTTTGGCTTCTTCCACGATGGTCTGTGCGCGACGCTCGGCATCAGCCAGGCGTTGGGCGCTTTCGGTGCGCGATTTAGCCAACTCGTCTTCCACTCGCTTGTTGGCGTTGGTCAACTCGCTTTTGGCTTTGTCTGCAGCCGACAGGCCATCGGAAATTTTCTTGGCACGCTCGTCCAGCGCTGTGGCGATCGGTGGCCACACGAATTTCATCGTGAACCACACCAGAATCGCGAAAACAATCGCCTGGACGAACAGGGTTGCGTTGATGCTCACAGCAACACCCTTTCAGTTAAGTGGCGGGAATTACTTCAACACAAACGGGTTGGCAAACGCGAACATCATCGCGATACCGACGCCGATCAAGAAAGCCGCGTCGATCAGACCGGCCAACAAAAACATTTTGGTCTGCAGTTCGTTCATCAGCTCTGGCTGGCGCGCAGCCGCTTCCAGGTACTTGCTGCCCATGATGCCAATGCCGATGCAGGCACCGACAGCGCCCAAACCAATGATCAGACCAGCGGCGAGTGCGACGAGACCGAGTACGTGTTCCATTTAAATGCTCCTGAGGATAAAAAGTAGTGGTGAAAGGAAAAGGGAAAGGGAAAGGGAACTCTATGAAAACCTAGTGGGCGTCGTGGGCTTGCCCCACGTACACCAATGTCAACATCATGAAAATGAAGGCTTGAAGCGCAACAATCATGATGTGAAAAACAGCCCAGACCGAGCCGGCAATGATGTGCCCAATCGGTAACAGGATGCCGGACAAGCTCAATGCAGCGGCACTGCCCATCAGCGCAATCAACATGAACACCAACTCGCCCGCATACATGTTGCCAAACAGTCGCATGCCGTGAGACACGGTCTTGGCTGCGAACTCGATCATTTGCATCAAAAAGTTGATAGGCCACAAAATGGGATGTGAGCCAAATGGCGCAGTGAACAGCTCGTGCACCCAGCCGCCGAGGCCTTTGATCTTGATGTTGTAGAAAACACAGACCAGCAAGACCGACATCGACAACCCTAGCGTGGTTGACAGATCGGCAGTCGGAACCACACGCATGTATGGCAGGTGCAGCACCTTTTCGCCAAACAATGGCAGCAGGTCGACCGGCAAAAAGTCCATGGAGTTCATCAGGAAAATCCAGACAAATACTGTCAGAGCCAGTGGCGCGACCAATTTGCGGCTTTCGGCGTTGTGCACGATGCCTTTGGCCTGGTTGTCCACCATCTCCACCAGAATTTCAACCGCCGCCTGAAAGCGGCTTGGCACACCGGAAGTGGCTGACCTGGCCGCGCGGTACAGCACGTAACAGCCAATGATGCCCAGGAGCACCGAGAAAAAGATGGAATCCAGGTTGAAGACAGAAAAATCAATGATCGATTCCTGTTTTTTGGATTGCAGGTGAACCAGGTGGTGGCTGATGTAGTCACCAGCGGTCATCGCTTTACCTTCAACAGCCATGTTTCACTCGTTTCAAGTCGTTTGGGCGTTGGGCTTGGCCTTGCTGTTGAACAGCAGAGCGACCCAATACACCTTCATTGTCAGTACCAGGCCCACCAACATGGCGGGCCAACTCAGATTTGCGATCAGCCTTGGGGCCGCGAAGAGCATCGCGATTGTCAAGGCAATTTTGACCATTTCCCACAAAAAAAATCCAAAAACCGCTGCGCCCGGACTGGAGCGTGACAAGCGGCTAGTCAAACCACGTGCGAACAAGGCAGCGGGTAGTACCACTGCCAGCGCGCCGTAACCGGCAGACCAAGCCAGATTTTGTCTCCCCATCAAAGCCCAGGTGACCGCGGCCACCAAAAGCCCCACTACCGCTTGCCCAAACACCACCCACCAAGGCGATAGTGCCGGATGCGCTTCTCGCAGCTTTTGCGCTTCTTGTGCTGTCAGCGGCTTGAACTGCTCTTCGTTTTTTTCATCTTCGGGAGTCGATACGATTGTTGGCATACAAATTACATCTCAGTTACAACCGCATCAAAATTTCACAAAGCCTCTGATTATAAGTAAAAACCCGTGCGCTTTTTCACGTTATTCAGCGACTTCTTTCAGTTCTTGCAAATACTGATGGGCAGCCGTTCCAGTAGAACGCGCCGGGAACGGTTTTTTTTGTGTTCAAAATCGGGTCAAGCAGCGTGAACCGTCGTAGCAGAATCCCCCTCAATCTGCCGAAACCATTGCCCTGAACTGACCTGCTTGCCATGACCCCACTTACCCCATCCACACCTGGCCTGCACCACTTACCCGACTGGCCTTGCTACCTCAACGGCGAATTCACCACGCTGCCCCATGCCCGCATCAGCGTGATGGATCGCGGTTTCATTTTTGGCGACGGTGTGTACGAGGTGGTCCCCGTTTACGCGGGTTACCCGTTTCGTTTTGACCATCACCTGGCCCGATTGGGCCGCTCGCTGGCCGAGGTGCGCATGCCCAATCCCCTGACCGATGTGCAGTGGCGGCATCTGGCGGCGACCCTCATCAACACAAATACTATCAAAAAGATAGCTGCTCCAGCAATATCTACAAGGGCTGAAAGCACATTTGACTCAAAAACCGAAGATCAACTTGTCTACATTCAAATCACCCGTGGCGTAGCCATGCGCGACCACGTCATGCCCGTTGGCATTACCCCGACCGTGTTCGCGATGGCCACACCCATGAAACCCGCCAGCGCCGCCGCACGCATGCAGGGCGTGGCTTGCGTCACAGCAGACGACTTTCGCTGGGAAAAGGCCCACATCAAAAGCACCAGCCTCTTGGGTGCGGTGCTGTCGCGCCAGATCAGTGCGGACGCCCATGCCACGGAAACCGTGATGTTTCGCGGCGATTATTTGAGTGAAGCGGCGTCCAGCAACGTATGGGTGGTCAAAGACGGCGCGGTGTTCGGCCCACCGCGCGACCATTTGGTGCTGGAAGGCATTCGCTATGGTTTGATTCAGGAGCTGTGCCAAGCTGCAAGTATTCCATTCCACCTGGAGCCCATCAGTCGCGCGCAGGTCCTGGCGGCTGATGAATTGATGCTGTCATCCGCCACCAAAGAGGTGTTGCCGGTGACCACGCTGGATGGTCAGCCGGTGGGCCATGGCAAACCCGGCCCGGTTTATCAACGCTTGTATGCGGGCTATCAGCGGGCAAAACGCGACAGCGCCACATCAGCGAGTGCAGCATGACGCCGAACGCCCCTGAAGAAACCCCGCGTCAAGAGTCGTTGATCGAGTACCCCAGCGCCTTTCCCATCAAAGTCCTGGGCCAGAACAAGGAAGGCTTCGTACAAGCTCTGACCCACATCGCCCGTCAGTTCGACCCCGCGTTTGACGCGTCCACCATTGAGCTGCGCGACAGCAAGGCGGGCAACTATCTGGGCGTCACGCTCACCATCACGGCCACCAGCCGCGAGCAGCTTGATGAGCTGTACCGCACCCTGTCCACGCATCCCATGGTCAAGGTGGTGCTGTGACAGAACGCACTGTTTTGCCAAACACCTGCGCCGCGTAAACCACTGCCGCCAAGAATGCAAACCTCGATGCTGGGCCTGGTGGACTACACCACCGCTTACACCGCGATGCGTGGGTTCACCGCCGAGCGCACGGACGACACCCCTGATGCGCTATGGATATGCGAGCACCCTCAGCAATACACACAAGGGCTGGCAGGCAAAAAGGTTCACATTCTGGATGCGGGCCTGATTCCCGTGGTGCAAACCGACCGGGGCGGCCAGGTTACCTTTCACGGCCCCGGCCAGGTGGTGGCCTATCCGCTGGTGGACTTGCGACGCGCTGCTTACTACGTCAAGGAATACGTTTACCGGGTGGAAGAGGCCGTCGTCCGCACGCTGGCGCACTTTGGTGTGACGGGCCACCGCGTGCGGGGTGCACCGGGCATTTACGTGCGACTGGATGACCCATCTTCGCATGCACGGTTAAGCGCGAATTTCACATTACAACAATTGGAATCTGACCCCAATTCTTCCAATTCTTTGGGTTTTGCAGATCTTGGGAAAATTGCCGCCTTGGGCATCAAGGTCAGTCGTCATTGCACATACCACGGTGTGGCGCTGAATGTGGCGATGGACCTGGAGCCCTTCACGCGCATCAACCCTTGCGGCTATGCGGGTCTGAAAACGGTTGATCTTTCTACAATCGGCGTCCAGGCCAGTTGGCTGGAAACCGCGCAGGTATTGGCGCATCAACTGACCATCCGTCTGGCACCTTAAGGCAAAACATGTCCACAACCGAAGTCGTACGCGACGCGCAATCCGGCGAAAACTACAACGCCACAACCGGTCGTATGGACGGTTACAACCCATCCGCCAAGCAGAAAGCCGCTGCCAAACTCTCGCGCATCCCCATCAAGGTAGAGCAGGCCCCGGTGCTAAAAAAGCCTGACTGGATTCGCGTCAAGGCCGGTTCGCCCACCACCCGCTTCTACGAAATCAAGCAAATTCTGCGCGAGAGCAATCTGCACACGGTGTGCGAAGAAGCCAGCTGTCCCAATATTGGTGAGTGCTTTGGCAAGGGAACGGCCACCTTCATGGTCATGGGCGACAAGTGCACCCGCCGCTGTCCGTTTTGCGACGTAGGGCATGGCCGCCCCGATCCGCTGGACGCTGACGAGCCGCTCAACCTGGCGCGCACCATCGCCAGGCTCAAACTGAAGTACGTTGTGATCACCAGCGTGGACCGCGACGACCTGCGTGATGGCGGCGCCGCACATTTCGTCGAGTGCATCCGCCAGACCCGCGCCCTGTCGCCCGCCACCCAGATTGAGGTGCTGGTGCCCGACTTTCGGGGTCGCGACGACCGCGCGCTCGACATCCTCAAAGCCGCGCCGCCCGACGTGATGAACCACAACCTGGAAACCATCCCGCGCTTGTACAAAGAAGCCCGCCCCGGCAGCGACTACGCCTTCTCTTTAAACCTGTTGAAAAAATTCAAGGCCCTTCACCCCGGCGTGCCCACCAAGAGCGGCATCATGGTCGGCCTGGGCGAGACCGACGACGAAATTCTGCAGACCATGCAGGACATGCGTGACCACCACATCGACATGCTGACCATCGGCCAGTACCTGGCCCCGTCCCTGTCGCATTTGCCCGTGCGCCGCTACGTGCACCCCGACACCTTCAAAATGTTTGAGACCCGTGCGTATGAGATGGGTTTCAGTCACGCCGCTGTGGGCGCGATGGTGCGCAGCAGCTACCACGCCGATGAGCAGGCCCGCGGCGTGTTGCAAGCGGCAGGCTGACCTGGAACGATCATCCCTTAAACAAAAAAGTGGTTAACCCAGGTAAATGCTGCTCAGGCAGCTATCAATTTTGTAGTCAATTAGATGGCTGATCCCAGCAACGCGTGCGCATTCGTATGCTGCCGGCTGCTCACCACCGATCAATATAAGGCTCAAGCCACGGAAAAATTCTTCAACAATGCTGGCCCGCAGCTACCGGGTGATAACTACACCATTGATCCGCTGCGCCGTGCCAAGCTACCCGCTGCAGGACCTGATTGACCAGAAGCGCTACTTCGT
>JAYUXO010000045.1:0-2145 GCA_043753505.1 Comamonadaceae bacterium | reverse complement strand
GGTTGGATTCGTCGTATTCAAAGGTTCGCAGGCCGTCGCTGGTCAGGTTGCCGTTGGCGTCTATTGAATAAGTGACGTTGGCTGCCGTGGTGCTCAGGGTTTTGGTGCCTCTGACTTTGGTGATGGTCTGGGCAAAGCCCAGCAGGCGGTTGCTAGCCGCTTCAAGACTGAGGTTCTGGCTGGTGGTCAGGCTGGTGTCTGCGGAGTCAAAGTCGCCGTCTAAATCGGTGTCGCTGGTGGTTTTGTCAATGGAGGTCAGGCGGTTGCTGTTGGCGTCGTAGGTGTAGCGCGCGCTGGCAGCACCTCGGGTGAAGGCGGTGATGCGGTTGCGGTTGTCGTAGCTGGCAGCCCAGGTCAGTGGGGCTTTGTAGTACTGCACGCTGGTGGTGACGGTGGTGGCTGTTCCCGTGCTGATGACGGCGGTGGCGGTGGTGGTCTGGCTGGCCCACAGGTGCTGGGTGATGCTGGTGATGCGGCTGGCGGCGTCAAAGCTGTAGCTGGCCATCTCGTTGCTGGTCATGCGGCCATCGGTGTCGAAGGTGCGGGCGGCTGCATCGCCGTTGAACCAGCTCCAGGCTTTGGGTTGGCCCAGGGCCGTGTGGGTGAGGTTGGTGATGAAGGGGGTAATGGGTTTGGGGTTGCGCACGGTGCCGCCGGGCTCTTGCACGGTCATGCCGGTGATGCGGCCTGCGCTGCGCTGGTAGCTCACCTTCAGGCCGCTGGGGTAGGTGATGCTGGCGAGGTCGCCCAGGGCGTAGGTGTAGGCGGTTTTGTAGCTGGAGGGGCTGGCGGGGTTGTCGTTGACTGTCTGGGTTTTACTCAGGATGCGCCCGAAAGCGTCGCGCTCGTACAGGGTAGTGCCGCTTTTGTATTGAAATTTGGACAGGCGACTGGCTGAATCTACAAGGCAGGGTGCTATGGATTCAATAGCTGCGTGAGCAGGTTCTGCAAGGGCTGTTGGCTTATTTTGTGTGTAAGCGTGGGTGTGAGCCGTGATGAAGGTGAATGCCATGACGCCTGCCATGTGCAGCAACCAACAGCCGGCTGGTCGGGGTGGATAGAGGGTTGGTTGCTTCACGGGTGAAGTTTGCCATCAAGGGAAGGATTGAATAGATGGCGGTGGGCAAATCAATCTTCTTTTTCGTACTGCGATAAAGGTGATCTGACCCCGAATACCCAAGACCTTACCCGGTGATTTTGCTCCCGTGTTTTTAAATTGCGATAAATGTGATGTGACTTCAAGTATCAAATACTCATCTTATAGCTACCCACAAAATCCAAATAAAGACTGAAAATGCAAGGACAGCATTTCCGTAAACACATAATTTTTTTCCTTGATCGTCATATTGACTGAAATTGAGTGACCATAGCATTGCAGTCGAAATAAATCGATCAGCTAGATCGATATCTTTATTTTTAAAATATGACGACGCCACCAGCCCAAACCCCCAGTAAGCAAGACCTGCCAATATTCCAGCCGTAAATAACAATGATATCAAACTCATTTTTGTACGCCTCCTAAATCGAGAGAGGGCACAAGTGGTACTGAAAAATGTGGGCCAATCCGAAGACAAAATCTGCCGTCTGACTTAAAAGACGGGCCGAAAAAAATTCCGGCTCGCATAGTGAACTTTGACGCTCCACCCGACGGCACAGGTACGCCAGGCGGCTGCGGTTGCGCGTTTGTTCCGCCGTAAAAGCCTGTGTCCCTTGTTGTGCATATTTCTGGCATGTTCTTGGGTGGAGGCGGGGGATCACATATCTCAATACCCCCGCCAAATGTGAGTTCGGCGCTGAACTGAGGACCATCATCTTGAGGTGTGGAGCTCGCGCATCCAAGCCCTACGCAACCAAACGGCCCGAAAGTCGGCACAGCGTGCCCTTTGCCGTTGCCGCCTCTACGTAAACCCCGCGAATCCGAATATGAAATCGGATTTCCATCGACATAGGCGTAGCGATTCCAGCCGCCATCCAACCCAATCGGATCCCCCTGCGTATACCTCCCATCCGCTGGCCTGTAGCTCCTGAAGTAGTTGTAGAACAGCCCTGTCTCCTCATCCGCCATCTGCCCCGGAAACCGCAGGTCAAGAACGGCAGCCGCCGCAAGCGCTTCCAGCAGTACGTCAAGCTTCAGGGTCATATGCC
>JAYUXO010000044.1:0-5474 GCA_043753505.1 Comamonadaceae bacterium | reverse complement strand
TCATCAATTGATACCGGCCTGGCAAGTACCGGACCTGGCGCGCGCGCAGTGGCCTGTTGATCAACCACCGCATACACCTCGTGCTGGCGCCCATGCTTGTCGACACGCGGGCCCAGGTAATCAAACATCCCGCCCCAATTGTCGGTAATGCGGCTGATCACGTCGTAGTAGGCGCGCGAGACCAGTACCTGGTTGCCCTTGGCAAAGTCCATCACCCGCTGGGCCACATTGATGCCGTCGCCCAGCACATTGCTGCGCTGGTTGATGTCGGTAACGATGCGCACCGGCCCCATGTGCAAGCCAATACGCGCTGCCAGTTTGAGCTGGCGCGCCGCCAGCAAGTCGCGCAGCAGCAGGGCTGATTGCAAGGCTTCCTCCGGATCACCCATAAAACAGATGGCCGCGCCGTCACCGGTGTCGATGGCAATGCGCGATGTGGAATCAACCGCCTTCACCGCTTTGCCAACCAATTCGTTGAACAGATTCTTGATGACGACCTGGTCGTCTACCGAGCGGGTCGAGTAACCCACCAGATCGGCAAACAAAATGGTGCACAGCACGTTTTTACGGTCGCTGCTGGACTGGCCGACACCGGGCGTGTGGCCGCTGCCAGGGTTGATGCCGGCATAGGCGGCGGCGGGCAGGCCAGTGCGTTCGTGCTGGGTGTCGTAGGTCAGTTGCTGGTTGGCTGCCTCGGCTGCTTGCAGCGCCGCGCGGAACTGGGCCACGTCTTGTGGCCTGCGCGCTTCATGGGGGCTCAAGGCCCAGTCAATGGCCTGCAGCAGTTCGGGCCCAAAAATAGACGCATCCCCCAGGCTGACGGCGGCGGGCATGGTGTCTGCCATCACCCGCGACGCAGACTCCGACGGTTTTTTGCCGGTGGTCATCCAGTACATCACCGCACCCAGCGAGTACAGATCGGTCCAGGGGCCCTGGTTGCCCTCTGAGTGGTACTGCTCAAACGGCGCAAAACCGGGCGTCACGATGCTGGTCATGTCCTGGTTGGGTATGACGCGGCGGGCTGCTCCAAAATCCAGCAAAACCGGCGTGCCATCGGCGCGTACATAAATGTTGTCCGGCTTGATATCGCGGTGCAGGAAATTGGTTTTGTGCACGACTTCCAGACCATCCAGCAGCGGGTAGATGATGCTGAGCACCGCTTTGCGACCAAAGGGTGCCTGACGCGGTACCCAGCGTTTGAGCGGGTCGCCCGACTCGTATTCCATGACGATATAGGCGGTGCAGTTGGCGCGAAAGTAGCGCAGCACCCGCACGATGTTGGGGTGGCGAAAAGTGGCCAGTGCCCGCGCCTCGTCCAGAAACCGCTCCAGGCCCCAGTAATACTGACCGTCGTTCAGGTTATCCGTGCTGGCGCGCACCTCTACCAACTGATCTGCCCCGCGCGTGGCAACGCTGCGCGGAAAGTACTCCTTGACCGCCACTTTCAGGTTCAGATTGACGTCGTGCGCCAGGTAGGTCAGGCCAAAACCACCTTCACCCAGCACGGTATCAATTTCATATTCATCCATCAACTGATAGCCCTTGGGCAACGCTGCGCTGCTGACAGCTGCCACCGCCGCCGTGACGCGCGTGGCAGCACCGGGCTGGTTGTCGTTCGCGGCCATGCGCTCAACTGCCCATCATCTGCATGGCTTTTTCAAGGCTGCGGCGCATCCGATTAAACGAGCCGCCCAGCGCCGAGACCTCGTCGCGCCCTTGGTCGACAAATTCCGGCACATTGAAATCGCCCGTGCTGACCTTATCCGCCGCCTGAGACAGGTTGCGGATGGGGCGGATGATGAGCCAGCTGAGCATGACGTTCAGCACCACAAACACCGCCGCAAACACACCGGCCAGCGACAACATGAAAGTGTTGAATGCGCGGTCTGCGTTGCGAATGGCCAGCTCCATGGGCACGGCGACCACCTGAGCGCCCACAATTTCGTTGAGCTTCCAGCCAAATCCGTTGGATTCGCCATAAATCTTCACCATCGAAGGCGGTGCCATGGCCGCTGTGGTGTGGCAGCTCAGGCAGGCCGGGTTGCTAATCTGAATGGGTTTGGCGATGTACAGGCTGCGACCCGTGGACGCCTCCCGTTCGGACACAATTTCCTTGATCTCGCTGTGCTGGCGAAACTGGTTAACCAGATCGGCTTCCCAGTCAGCCGCGCGGTCACGCGGGTTGGTGGGGTTCAGCGTGGCCTCTTTGTAGCTGTAGTCAGGGTACTTCTTTTGAAGCATCAAGATCGCTTCGGTGGCGGCATAGGCCGGTATCGTTTGCGGTAGAAATACTTCGGCGATCTGCTTGATCAGGTGGGGCTGGATCTGGGTGATGGTGTAGTTGCGCACCGATGTTGCTGCTTCCATCATCAGCCGTGCCTCCCGCACCACCTGATCGCGTGCGTTGTCGCGCAGCAACTGGCGCGAGACCAGCCCCGCAGCCAGAAACCCTGCCAGGAAAACGACAATCAGCACAAGATTGAATTTGAGTCTGAGACCCATGGCGATACTCCAAAAGTGGTAGGGGCATTCTAGGGTGCCAAACATTTCACGCCAGTGTCGTATTTGCGGGCGCTGCACCCGCAAAAGCGCCCCGCAAACGCTCCCCGGATAATCCCCCACATGTCTGCAAAAGTATTGTTCGGTTTCCATGCCGTGGGCGTCCGGCTCAAAACCGCACCCCAATCCATCGTTGAAATTTACTTTGAACCCACCCGGCGCGACGCCCGCATGCGGCAGTTTTTGCAGCGCGCGGGCGAAGTGGGTGCGCGCCTGATCGAGTCGGACGGTGCCCGCCTTTCCCAGCTCGCAGGCAGCAACGGCCACCAGGGTGTGGCCGCCAAGGTGCTGCCGCTGCCCCAAGCCCACTCGCTAGATGATTTGCTGGACGATTTGCCGGCGGGCACGGTGCCCCTGTTGCTGGTGCTGGACGGCGTGACCGATCCGCACAATCTGGGTGCCTGCCTGCGCGTGGCGGACGGGGCTGGCGTTCACGCCGTGATTGCGCCCAAAGACCACGCTGCCGGCATCAACGCCACCGTGGCCAAAGTGGCCAGCGGTGCAGCGGAAACCGTGCCTTATTTCATGGTGACCAACCTGGCGCGAACTTTGGGCGAGCTGAAAGAGCGCAGCATCTGGTGCGTGGGCACCAGCGACGATGCGCCCAAAACGCTTTACCAAGTGAACTTGAAAGGGCCCACCGCCCTGGTGCTGGGCGCGGAAGGCGACGGCATGCGCCAGCTCACTCGCAAAACCTGCGACGAGCTGATGTCCATCCCCATGCAGGGCGCAGTGGAAAGCCTGAACGTGTCGGTGGCCAGCGGGGTGTGCCTGTATGAGGCGGTGCGCCAGCGGCTCACGGCGTAGCGCAAGCTTTCACTCCTGAATTGATAGCTGCTTGAGCAATATCCACAAGGGCTGGTGGCCCGAAATGCTTAAAAAGCGTAACGGGTCAGGTTGCGCGGAGCGTTATCTGGCCTCTGCCCCCTCCCGAGGTGCACAAGGAGTAAGAGGAGCCGGATGGCAAACCGCAGTTCAGGCAGCCGCATCCTGTTCGACGGCGATGCGCTGCCCAGCCCGTCACCCGCACGCCGCACAATGCGAGCGTGTCCAACATGCCGGAGTTTGAAAATGAATCGGTTTACTATTAAATCAATAGCTGCTCGAGCAGTATTTACATGGGTTACCGCCCTGTCAGGCTTGTTTTTACTGGCTGCCTGCACACAGGAACAGCAAAACAAAATCAGCCGCGACATTCAAAACTGGACCGGCACCAATGGCGTGTTGGAGGTGTACGCCGGAGAAAAGCTGGTGCGCCGTTTCCTGAAAATCGACAAAATTTCCACCGCCATGGGCACCGACGATGGCAAACCGCGTGCGTATCGCTACGGCTACGGCGTGCTGGACGAGAACTTCAACCTGATCGCTGATCCGGGCGAAAAGAAGGTGTACTTCGAGGTGAGTGACTTCAGCAATTACGTGTTTTTCGAGAATCCGCGGTAAGGCATTTGTGCATCACCCCATCGCCGCCAACGCCGCTATCGCCAACCCATACCCTGCCACGCCAAACCCCGCCATGACCGCTTTGGCTACGGGTGACAGGTAGCTGTGGTGGCGAAACGTTTCCCGGGCGTACACGTTGCTGATGTGTAGCTCGATCACCGTGAGGCCCGCGCCTTTGATGGCGTCGTGCAGGGCCACGCTGGTGTGGGTGTAGGCACCGGCGTTGACCACTGCGCCAACCAGGGTGCCTGCGGCTTGCGCTGCACTGGCTTCCTGCAACCAGTCGACCATCACGCCTTCGTGGTTGGTCTGGCGAAAGTCCAGTTTTAGCTGGTGGGCGCTGCAGGCTTGCTCGCACAGCGCACGCACGTCAGCCAGGGTTTGCGCGCCGTAGACAGCGGGCTCGCGGGTGCCCAGCAGGTTCAGGTTGGGGCCGTTCAGGACGAGGATGGTTTTCATATTTTCCGGATGAATTGTTTGACGAGTGCTGCAAATACCCCGGGTTGCTCGACAGCGCTCATGAGCGCGGTGTCCAGCGTGTGAAGTTGTGCCCCGGAAATGCCCAGTACCACGGCATCCGACAGGGCCGAAGGCGTGGCCAAATCCAGCGTTCCGGCAATGACCAGCGTGGGGCAGGCAATGCGGCGGTTGCTGGTTTGGCTCAGCGTGGTCATGGCGTCGCAACTGGCGGCGTAAGACAGCGCATCAGTCTGGTTGAAAACTGCCAGCAAGTCGGCCGCTCTGCGGGCACCTGCCGGATCTGCGAGAAAAGCCGGCGTGAACCACCGCTGCGACATGCTTTCAACCAGCGCTTGCATACCTTGCGTGCGCGCCAGTTGAGCACGTTGCACCCATTCGTGGCTCACCTCGACACGGAACTGGCTGCTCGCGTTGGCAATCACCAGGCTGCGCACCCATTGCGGGTAGCGCACCGCCAGCGCCTGACCGACCAGGCCGCCGAGCGCCAGACCCACAAAGTGAACCGGTGCGCCAGCGTGTTCCTCAATCAAAGCAGCGGCGTCATCTGCCAACGCATTCAGGGTGTAGGTGCCCCGCGCAACCGGTGATTTGCCATGGCCGCGGTGGTCGTATCGCAGCACCGTGAATTTTTCGGCCAGCAAATCGGCTACCGCCTCCCACATCGACAAATCGCAACCCCGTGCGTGGCTGAGCACCACCACCTGACCGGTTCCTTGTCTCACAAAATGCAATTGCGACATGCCTGCAGCTCCCAGAAGTTACGCTTGTCTGGCATTGTGCTGCCAGCGGGCTGTTCGGCTGTGGTCATCTCACGGCTCCCCTTTTTCGCGTGCTGGGCGCGGCGGCGGTGGGCGACGAAAAGCTGACGGCGCGAAGGCTTCCGGGCTGTACTGTTGGATTGACGGACGTTGTCCAGCTGGTTCAGCTTGACCCAGTGGCGGTCACGCAGCGGGCGGTGCCGACCGCGTTGATCACCGGTTTCAACCCGTTTT
>JAYUXO010000043.1:0-2164 GCA_043753505.1 Comamonadaceae bacterium | reverse complement strand
ATTGCACATACAAGTCATTTTTTGACCTGATGAGTTCATTTGTTGATTGATCCGGTCTCAAACCAGCACCCGCAATTCGCGCGCACCCGCTTCCAGCAATGGCAGTAACTCGCGGCGCATTGCCTGTGCGTCACGCCGCATCGGTGAACACACCAGATTGATGGCGGCCACCACGTGGCCTTGCAGATTACGCACCGGAACAGCCAATGCCTGCACGCCCAGCTCGTGTGTCTGTACGGCCAAGGCATGGTCGGCCTGACGTGTCTGTTCAACCAGTGCACGAAACTGCTTCACATCGGTGGTGGTGTGAACCGTCAGACGCGGCAAGCTTTGCAGGACTGCGTGGGCCTTCAACCAGGTGCTTAACTGGGTTTTGGTTTGCGCTGCCAGGATCGCCAGACCGGTGGAAGTCGCGTGGGCAGGCAGGCGAGCACCCAGGTGCAGGCCGTACGCCAATAAAGGGGCATTGGCTGATACCACGCTCTGTGCACCTCGCGCCACGATGACCACCTCTGCGCCATTCAGCACCACGGCAGACGCCGCATCGCCCGACTGCAAGGCCAGCCGATCGAGTGTGGGTTGCATCACGCGAGGCAGGCGACTGGAGGCCAGGTAGCTACCCGAAAAGCGCAGCACCTTGGGGCTTAGCCAGTAATAGCTGCCGTCGGTTTCCAGGTAACCCAGATGCGCCAGTGTCAGCAGGTGGCGGCGTGCTGCGGCACGGGTGATGCCCGCGCGCTGGGCAGCCAGGGTGGCGTTCAGCCGCTGGCGCTGTGTGTCAAAGCTTTCCAGCACGGCCAATCCTTTTGCCATGCCAGCGATGAAGTCGGTGCGGGCGATGGGCATGTTAATTCTCCAGCGATTGCGCGGTGATCGCACAGGTATCGCGATCATCGCGCAAATGCACGGCACTTGGAGCCCATTTGACGTCGTACTGCCTTACGCTGAATTTTCATCCACACAGAGGCAGCTGACGCTAGAAACAACCATGAAAACCCAAGTCGCCATCGTCGGTTCAGGCCCGGCCGGTTTGCTGCTCGGCGCGTTGCTTGACCAGGCTGGTATCGACAACATCATCGTGGAGCGACAAAGTTCTGCTTATGTGCTGGGACGCATTCGCGCCGGTATTCTGGAGCAGGGTACGGTGGACATGCTCGACGCGGTGGGCGTAGGCCAGCGACTGCATCAGGAGGGCACTGTGCACCACAGCATCGAGCTGGTGTTTAAAGGCCAGCGGCATGCGGTGGATGTGCATGGATTGACCGGCGGCAAGGTGGTGACGGCCTACGGCCAGACCGAGATGACGCACGACTTGATGGACGCGCGTGCCCAACTGGGCTTGCCGACAATTTACGAAGCTGCCGATGTGCAGGTGCACGACTTCGACGGCACGCGGCCACGCATCACCTACACCCAGAACGGCCAAACTCAAGAACTGGAAGCCGACTTCATTGCTGGCTGCGACGGTTTTCACGGTATCTGCCGGGCCAGCTTGCCCAAAAATGCCATCACCGAATACGAAAAGGTCTATCCGTTTGGCTGGCTGGGTGTGCTGGCCGATGTGCCACCGGTTTCACCCCACGCCATCGTCTATGGCAACAGCGAGCGCGGCTTTTCGCTGTGCTCCATGCGCAGCCCCACCCGCAGCCGCTATTACGTCCAGTGCGCTTTGGATGACAAGGTTGAGCAATGGAGCGACGCGCGCTTTTGGGACGAACTGAAAAGCCGACTGGACCCGGATTTGGCAAACCGTATCGTGACCGGTCCCAGCCTTGAAAAAAGCATTGCACCCCTGCGCAGTTTTGTGGCCGAACCCATGCGATTTGGCCGCTTGTTTCTGGCAGGGGACGCCGCCCACATCGTGCCGCCTACCGGGGCCAAGGGACTGAACCTGGCGGCCAGTGATGTGAAGTATTTGTCGAATGCCTTCATTGAGTTTTATGGGGAAAAGTCTCAGGCGGGCATCGATGATTACTCAGCTCGGGCCTTGCGCCGTATCTGGAAGGCCGAGCGCTTCAGTTGGTGGCTGACCTCACTGATGCACCGCTTTCCAGACACCGGCGCATTCGGGCAAAAAATGCAGGACGCCGAGCTGGAGTACCTGGTGGGCTCCCAGGCGCTGTCTACTGTGCTGGCGGAGAACTATGTGGGTTTGCCGCTTTAG
>JAYUXO010000042.1:0-5492 GCA_043753505.1 Comamonadaceae bacterium | reverse complement strand
AGCCCTATTGAGGCTTTGACATTTGATGCCCTTGCCGCCGACAGCCGCGGCAAACCCTGTAGACGCAGATCTGCCCAGCGCTTAGTATTTTGGACGTTGTTTGCGTCGCACCCATGCCACCTCCAACACGTCTTTTGAAGGAAATACCCATGGCAACTTTCGTCCTCGCAACCGGTGCCTGGCATGGCAGCTGGTGCTACCGCGACACCGCCCGCGCCCTGCGCGACGCGGGCCACACGGTTTTCACGCCCACCTACACCGGTCTGGGCGAGCGCTTTCACCAATCCCATGAGGCCATCACCCTGGAGACCCATGTGCGCGACGTGGCCGGTGTCATCGAGGCCGAGGAGCTCACCGATGTCGTGCTATGCGGCCACTCCTATGGCGGTATGGTTATCACGGCCCTGGCCGACCGCATGCCCGGGAAAATCCGCGCGTTGTGCTACCTGGACGCCTTCGTGCCCGAGCACGGTCAGTCGCTCAACGCGCTGCTGCCGTTATCTCTGCCGCCCGAGGTATTCCCGATTTTTCTGGACGGCTTTCGCAACGCAGCGCGCGAGGCCAACAGCGGCATGATGAATCCGGTGCCTGCTGCCGTATTTGGCATCTCAGAGAAAAATCAGGCCTGGGTGGACCGGCGTTGCAATGTGCAACCACTGGCCACCTTCGAGCTGCCCGTGCTACTCAAAGGTGACGGCACCGGAATTGAAAAAGTGACGCGCAAGTTGTACCTTCTGGCCGACAGTTGGGACCCCAGCCCGTTTCGTCACTTCGCTGCCAAGCTGGATGGCAAACCCGGCTGGGAAGTGCGAAAAATGGCCTGTGGCCACGACGTGATGGTGGACATGCCGCAAGAGTTGGCACAGACACTGATCAAATTGGCCGCGTAAGTTCAACATGGCTCCCACCACCGACCCGCGCAGCTTGAACTCGTTTGTCGAGTTCTACGCCTTCTACCTGACCGAGCACCGCAACGTGAACTGCCGCCGCCTGCACTTTGTGGGCAGCAGCCTGTCGCTGGTCTGCGTGGCGCTGGGGGTAGCCCAGCAACAGCCGCTGTGGCTGCTGGCGGGCCTGCTGTGCGGATATGGCTTTGCCTGGATTGGCCACTTTGGCTTTGAGAAAAACAAACCAGCCAGTTTCAAGCGCCCGCTGTACAGCTTCATGGGTGACTGGGTGATGTACCGCGACATCTGGCTGGGTCGGGTCAAGCTTTGGTAGGTAAGGTGTGGTTTGTTCAAACGCTATTATTTTTATAGCTGCTTGAGCATATTGAATAAGGGATAGTGGCTGTTTTTGTTTACATATGTTGAAAATCAGCGCTTGTAGCGGGCGGTTTCACAGCCCTTGAATCCAACGCCGCTACACCCCCTACTTGCCTAGGCCGCCACGAACGGCAGCCACACGACAAACCCTGAGCCCTGCCCCAGCACGCTGTTGACTTCGATTTTGCCGCCGTGCTGAGTTACCGCTTTGTGCACGATGGCCAGGCCCAGGCCGCTACCAGCTATGTCGCCGACATTGCTGGATCGGTGAAACGATTCAAACAAATGTGGGATTTCATCAGCCGGTATGCCAATACCCTGGTCCGTGACTTCCAGTACGCAACTGCCGTCTTGTTGGCGCACGCTTAAGGTCACTTCGCCACCCTCGGGCGAGTATTTCAGCGCATTGCTCAACAAATTACCCACGATGTGGCGCAGCAGCTTTTCGTCATACATCCCGCTGGGCAGGGCGGGGCTGAACTGCACTTGTACATCGCACAGTGTGTCTGGCCACTGAATCAGCGCTTCTTCCACCAGGCGGTTGCACAGCGGTATCAAATCCAGCGGCTGGGGGGCGAAATCCAGCAGCTGCGCATCGGCTTCTTTGCCCAGCAGCAGCACGCGATCGACCATACGTGACATGTGTTGCACTGAGCTGGCAATGCCATCGAGCAGCTCGATGCGCTCGGGCTGTGGCAGCCGGTCGCCGTAGCTGCGCAACAGGTCGCTGGCCGACAGGATTGCCGCCAGCGGCGTGCGAAATTCGTGGCTGGTCATGGCCACGAAGCGGTGGCGCAACTCATTCAACGCTTTTTGCTGGTCCAGCGCTTCCCAGGCTTCTTGCTGGGACGCTTTGAGCTGGGAAATGTCCACAAAACTCCAGATCACACCGGCGTCCACGTCCCCTGGGCGAATGCAATTGCCTGCCATGTCCACCCACAGCAGGCTGCCGTCCTTGCGGCGCAACTGGCGCTCGCAACGGTAAGTGCCGGTACTTTGCAATGCCACGCGCACCTGGCGACCAAAGTCTTCCCAATCCTGAGCACTCAGGTGCAGCCGGGTGGAGGCCGTACCCAGCAGATCTTCCCGTGGATAGCCGAGCATGCGGGCAAAGCTGTCATTGACCCACTGCATGCGACGTGCCACCGACAACACAATGCCCACCAGTGCGCTATTCAGAATCGCTTCGCGTTCGGACGATGTTTGCGCTAGCCTGGCTTCCAGCTCCTTGCGCTTGGAAATGTCCACCACACCCCAAACAGTGCCTTGGCTCAAGTCGTTGGGGCTGACCGCTTTGCCCGACAGCAGCGCCCAGAACGACGTGCCGTCCATGCGCCGCATCAACAACTCGGTTTGAAACGTCTCGCCTTTGGAGATGGTTTGAGCCACCACAGCACCTACCTGCAGATACTGCTCCCGGCTCATGTAACCCTGGCTGAGCGGGGTGGTCTGCGCTTGCTCGGGCGTAAGCCCAAACACATCGAGCATGGCGCGGTTGGCCCAGCGAAAGTGACCGTCCGGGTTCAGAAAGGCGATGCCCACCATCGCGTTGTCCAGAATCAACTCGCGCTCGCGCAGCACGGCACGCACCCGTTCACGCGACTGGCTGACCTCTTGCATGAGCTTGTGGTCGGAGGTGATCTGGGCCTGTACGCGCTGCTTTTCACGGCGCACGGTGTTGATGCGGTCACCCAGCGCAAACGACAACAGCACCATCTCCAGGCCCGAGCCAATCATCAGCGAGTTGACGGTGAACCAGTTGGACGGCACCAGCCCTGCGCCATGCAGCGCCAGTGTGAAACCACCCACCATCAACATGGCCCAGGCCAGCAAGAAGTAGCGTGCGCCGGGATGTCGTGCCCGCACATTAACGACCGCCACGACCGCAACCGTGATGATGGTTATGACTGCCAGGCCGGTCAGGGTGGGCACCAGCTCGGGAATGGGGTTGACAAAGGCCATGGCAATGCCCGCCGCCCAGCAGGCCACGAGCACCCAGATCCAGCGGTCCCAGCGCGGCTGGGTGGTGGCAGTGGCCAGAAAGTTGCGCGAAACCAGCAGGCTGACAAGCACTGCTGCACTTAAGCTGGCAGTGGGCACCGTGTCAGCCCACCAGGTCTGCCCGGGCCACAAAAGCTCGGTGCCGGTACCGGTGAAGGCGGTTTGTGCCAGCAACATCACCGCTGCAAACACCACGTAAATCAAGTACCCACGCTCGCGCACCGAAAAGAACAGCAGCAGGTTGTACAGCAGCAAGCCGGCCAACATGCCGAAGTACAGCCCCAGGCCGGTGTAGCTGGCATGGTCAGACGACCACAAGGCAGCGGGACGCCACAGGCTGACAGGGGCCGATACCGTACCTTTGGAGGCGATGCGTGCGTACAACGTGACCGGTTCACCTGCGCGCAAGTCAATGGGCAGGAGGTGGTAGCGGTGCGCAATGACCCGGTTGGCAAAAGGCAGCGTGTCGCCCGCGCGCTGCTCGCGCCACGCGCCCTGTCCATCCGGGCTGTACAGGGTCAGTGAATCCAGCGGGGCGTAGGCCAGCTCCCACAACCACTCACCCGCGCCGGCAGGCTGCACCTGCAGTTTGATGCGCAGCCAGATGGCTGCGCGCTGTGCGCCAAAGTTGGTGGAGGCTCCAGAAGGCACCGGCTGCCACAGGCCGGTCATCTGCGGGCTTTGCACGTCTTGCAGCGTGAACTGCTGGCGCGGGTCGGACAGGAATTCAAAGTGGTTGGACAGCAGGTAATGGGGATTGGCGTTGATGGTCACTGCGGGCTGGGTCGCCACTGCGCATACGGCAGGTGAGAAAAGTGTGCCCAAAACGCACAGCAACACCAGCCAGATGCGCAAACCGTACTGGTACAACACCTTCGCTCGTGAACACCTCTGTGTGGTTGCGGGCTTTGCTCCTTCCCGCCTTTGGGGGAAGGTTGGGATAGGGACACGCGTGATACCAATCTGGTTGACCCGTGTGCCCCCATCCCCACCTTCCCCCAGCGGGGGAAGGAGCAAATCCGTCACTTTCGCAGCCTGGTTGAAGGGTTTTTTTGCTATCAAGAACATAGCTGCTCAAGCAATTTCTACAAGGGATAAACCCGCTTTCACCTCAAATTTAGCGAGTGTCTGGATGCTGGCGTCCTGCCGGTTCACGTCGCTCACGGCGCGCAGGGTGGTGGTCAGTTTGTCAGGCGTGAAATGCGCCACCCCATAGCCTTTGGCCTTCGCGTCGGCAAACACGAAGTGCGGGTTCTCGGCCAGATACTCCGGGATTTTTTCGTGTCCTCCGGGGAAGGCTCTGGAGGTGATGGAAGTGCCGCAAAACTCCACGCCGACGCTTTCGCTGCCGGGTTTGTCGTAATCGGTTTTCACGTGGCCCACCCAGTTCTCATGCACGTCACCGCCCAGTACCACGGCGTTGGACAGCCTGTTTTTCTGCATCGAGCCAGTCAAGCGGTTGCGCGCGGCGCTGTAACCGTCCCAGCCGTCGTTCCACATGGTGGTGCCAGGGCCAGTTTCAAAGTCACGCCGACCCAGCAGGCTTTGCTGGCCCAGCACGTTCCAGCCAGCATTTTTCGAGGTATCGGCGCGGCTGAAGGCGTCATCAAGCCAGCGCTCTTGCACCATGCCCAACTGGCTGCGCGCGGGGTCGGACCAGGCCTTGCAATCTTCGACCTTCACCGTGCTGGAACCCAGTTTGCCGCCTTGGGTACACACCGGTGGGTCGCGGTACTGGCGGTTGTCCAGCAGGTACAAGTTGGCCAGTTTCCCAAAGCGAACTTGGTTGTAAATGCGCATTTCGCTGCCGCTGACCGTGCTTTGCAACGCACGTGTCAGCACGCTGGCGCGCAGGGGCATGTGCTCGTAGTAGGCCTGGTAGGCCGCGTCGCGGCGGGCCGCAAAGTCGGCCACTTCCGGGCCACCGGTGCCGGCCTGCAGGGTGGCGTAATCGTTTTGCACCTCGTGGTCGTCCCAGGTAACCAGCCAGGGGCACATGGCATGCGCGCCTTGCAAGGCGGCGTCGCTTTTGTGCAGCGCGTAGCGAGCGCGGTAGTCGGCCAACGACACGGTAAAACCGCCCGTGACCGGGCGTACCGCGTTCTGAGCACCCGCATATTCGTAGATGTAGTCACCCAGAAACAGCACCAAATCAAGCTGCTCGGCCTGCATATGCCGCCATGCGCTGTAGTGACCATGCTCCCAGCGCTGGCACGAGGCGTAGGC
>JAYUXO010000041.1:0-5496 GCA_043753505.1 Comamonadaceae bacterium | reverse complement strand
TAGCGGGTTGTTCTCCATCGACAGGCACCAACCACAGCGCACGGGCCTGCCCATCAGCGGTGGGTAGCACCACGCCGTCATTCAAGCCAAATCGATGTCTAGCCCATGTAGATATTGCTGGAGCAGCTATGATTTTCATAGTATCTACGACGGCGTGTCCCGCCAAACCGTACAGCCCAAACTCGCCGGTGGCATTTGTCAGTCTGGCCTTGGCCCGCATCACAAACATCGACAGGCGCTTCAAGGTGGGTGCGAGCACGTCGGCGCTGCACACCAGCAACACCTCGCCCGGTGCGCGTAGCCAACCCACAAAGCTGGCCTGCATGCGCCCCTTGGCCGAGCAGAAGGCGGCCAGCCGGGCTTGATCGGGCTGGAGCAGCACAAAGTCCTGCGTGAGCTGGCCCTGCAAAAAACTCTGTGCGTCGTCGCCTTGCACGCGGATGATGCCCAGATGGGGCAGGGCACAGAGGCCGTTCAGGGCGTGGTTGGTATGGGAGACAGGTGCGTTCATCACTCAATTATCATCAACGCCACTTTTTAAATGTCCAGTAAGGCAAGTTCGTGCGGCGTCTGTTGTTGATGTTTTTTTTCGCGCTGTGCGTTCTGGCAGTCACTGTGGGCGGCACCGTCTGGTGGTGGTTACACCAGCCTCTGAGCCTCAGCGCCACCCGCATCGACCTGTCCATCGAACCGCGCACGCTGCCACGCGAGGTGGCCCTGGCAGCGGTGGATGCGGGTGTGCAGACCGACCCGGACTGGCTCTTTGCCTGGTTTCGCCTGTCTGGAAAAAGTAGGCAAATCAAGGCGGGCAGCTACGAGTTGACCACTGGCGTCACGCCGCGCAGCTTGCTGCAAAAGCTGGTGCGCGGTGAGGAAAGCCTCAAATCCATCACCCTGGTGGAAGGCTGGAACTTTCGTCAGGTACGTGCGGCGCTATTAAAAGAAGAGCTGCTTGAGCCGACTCTGAAAGGGCTACCCGACGATTTGGTCATGAATCAACTGGGCCGCCCCGGCCAGCACCCCGAAGGCCGCTTTTTCCCCGACACCTACACCTTTGCCAAAGGCAGCACCGACCTGGCCGTGCTGTCCCGCGCCCTGCGCGCCATGGACAAAAAACTTGACGCCGCGTGGACCCAGCGCGCACCCGATGCAGCGGTGAAAACGTCCGAAGAAGCGCTGATCCTGGCCAGTATTGTGGAAAAAGAAACCGGCCTGGCCAACGATCGTCCGCAGGTGGCCAGCGTGTTCAGCAACCGCCTGCGCATCAACATGCCGCTACAAACCGACCCGACCGTGATTTACGGCCTGGGTTCATCGTTTGACGGCAACCTGCGCAAAAAAGACCTGCAAACCGACACGCCCTACAACAGCTATACCCGTCGCGGTCTGCCTCCCACGCCCATTGCCATGCCGGGCAAAGCCGCGCTGCTGGCCGCCGTGCAACCACCGCCCACCCAGTGGCTGTATTTTGTGGCGCGCGGCGACGGCTCCAGCCAGTTCAGCGCCAATCTGGACGCGCACAATCGCGCGGTTGATAAGTACCAGCGCGGCAAATGAAACCGAAAACCTTCACCGCAAAGGCGCAGGGAGCGCAGAGTTGCACAGAGAAAAAGCAATTTTGTTTGTTTTCCACTCTGCAGCCCTCTGCGTACTCTGCGCCTCTGCGGTGAAGGTTGTTAAAAGATCCAACCATGACCAAACCCGGCCTTTTCATCAGCTTTGAAGGCATAGATGGTGCGGGCAAGTCCAGCCACATCGACAGCCTGGCCCAGGCGTTTAAAGCCCAGGGCCGCACGGTCACCACCACGCGCGAGCCCGGTGGCACACCTTTGGCGGAAAAGCTGCGCGCCCTGGTGCTGAATGACGCCATGGATTCTTTAACCGAAGCCTTGCTGATTTTTGCGGCGCGACGCGATCACCTCCAACAAGTCATTGAACCGGCCCTGGCTCGAGGCGACGTGGTGCTGTGCGACCGCTTCACCGACGCTACTTTTGCCTACCAGGGCGCCGGACGTGGCTTTGATGTGGCGGTGCTGGCCACGCTGGAAAGCTGGGTTCAACAGCAGCCCGATGGCAACATTCGCCAACCCGACCTCACCCTGTGGTTTGACCTACCCCCAGAAGCCGCTGCCGCCCGTCTGGCCAAAGCGCGCGTACCCGACAAATTTGAAGCCCAACCGATTGAGTTTTTCACCCGCGTGGCCACCGGTTATGCACAACGCGCTGCCAGCCAGCCACAGCGCTTTGCCCGCATCGACGCGACACCGGCGCGTCACAAAGTCTGGCAGCAGCTCACCCAGGTGCTGGTGCGCCGCGGGTGGTTGTCCATCATGGTGGCGGCGAACAGTGGACCGACCGGATGACTGAACCTCTGGCCCCCTGGCTCGTCACCCAACTGCAAACCCTGCTGACCCAGCGCGGCCACGCCTGGCTGCTGCTGGGCCCACCCGGTTTAGGGCAGTACCCGCTGGCCCTCGCCCTGGTACGGGCCTGGCTCTGCGAGAACCCGGGCGAACACGGTGCCTGTGGTCAGTGCGCCAGTTGCCACGCGATTGATGTGCGCACCCATGCCGATTTGTGCGTGCTGCTACCCGAGACCGACATGCTGCGCCTGGGCTGGCCGCTGCCAGAAAAGGCGCAAAAAGAAATTGACGAAAAATCGCGCAAACCCAGCAAGGAAATCCGCGTGGACGCCTTGCGGGATGCGGTGGAATTTTCTCAGCGCACCAGTGGGCGCGGGCGCGGCAAGGTGGTGCTGGTCTACCCGGCTGAGCGCATGAACCACATTGCTGCCAATACCCTGCTCAAAACGCTCGAAGAGCCGCCGGGCGACATGAAATTTGTGCTGGCTTCGCAGGCCGCACACCAACTGCTGCCCACCATCCGCAGCCGTTGCATCGGGCACTCACTGCTATGGCCCGATCCGGTGCAGGCCTTGCAATGGCTGGTCGCCCAGGGCGTGGCCGACGCACCGGCCCGTCAGGCGCTGCGGGCCAGCGGTGGGCGACCGCATGAGGCGCTGGAGGTGGCACAAGACACAACGCCTGCCGCCTGGGCGCAGCTGCCGCGTGCCCTGCTGCGCGGCGACCCATCGGCGCTCGCGCACTGGTCACCGCCTCAGGCAGTGGACGTACTGCAAAAGCTTTGCCATGACCAGATGTGTGTGCAGGTCGGTGCGCTGCCCCGGTTTTTTGACGCACAAGACCTGCCTGCGCCACCGCCCCTGTCTGCATTGGCCGCTTGGGCCAAGGCGCTGGCGCTGAGCGCCCGCACGGCCGAACACCCTTTCAACGCCGGGCTCATGCTGGAAAGCCTTGTAAGCCAGGCCCACAGCGCCCTAAACTCCCGTCACTGAACTGCCAAACCATGAGCACCCCCAATCCCAACACCCCTCGCCCCAGCGTCATCCAACTGGCCATCAAGGAAAAAGCGGCGCTATATGCGGCGTACATTCCGCTGTTTACCGATGGTGGTGTGTTCATTCCAACCGCGCGCGAATACAAGTTGGGCGACGACGTCTATGTGTTGTTGACCCTGCCCGAAGACCCGCAGCGCTACCCCATTGCCGGCAAAGTCGCCTGGATCACCCCGGCCCGCGCGGCGGGCAACCGCACCCAGGGCGTGGGCATACGCTTTCCGCCCGACGAAAAATCGCGTGTGCTGAAGATGAAAATCGAGGAAGTTTTGGGCGCGCATTTGGGCTCCGAGCGGCCCACGCAGACGATTTGAAATACCGGGGGGTCATTCACCGCAGAGGCGCAGAGCACGCAGAGGAGCGCAGAGAAAAACTTCAAATGGATGGTTTGAACCCTATACCAACTAAAACCCGCTTGCTCAGCGCTCTCTGCGCCTCTGCGGTGAAGGAAGTCCAAATTCAAACCTTCGATTCGCTTCATTTCGCTACTATTTCAATAGCTGCTTGTGCTGTATCAACAAGGGCTAAATGCCTATTTCATTAAAATTCCATGTTTGTTGACTCCCATTGCCATCTGAGCTTCCCCGAGCTGGCGGAAAACCTGCCCCAGATCCGCCAGGCCATGCAGCAAGCCCAGGTGGACCGGGCGCTGTGCATTTGCACCACACTCGAAGAATTCGCGGACGTGCATGCGCTGGCGCTGGCTTACGACAACTTCTGGTGTTCGGTGGGCGTGCACCCCGACAACGAAGGCGTGCAGGAGCCCACGCTGCAAGACCTGATCGAGCGCGCAGCCTTGCCGCGTGTGGTGGCAATTGGCGAAACCGGGCTTGACTACTACCAGATGGAGCAAAGAAAAGGCGGGCGAACCACAGCCGATATGCAGTGGCAACGCGAGCGCTTTCGCACGCACATCCGCGCGGCGCAGCAGGTGCGCAAACCGCTGATCATTCACACCCGCGCCGCGTCCGACGATACCCTGGCCATCCTGAAAGAGGAGGGCGAAGACAATACCCAAGCCGTTGGTGGCGTGTTTCACTGCTTTACCGAAACCGCAGCGGTTGCGCGCGCTGCGCTTGATCTGGGCTACTACATTTCGTTTTCAGGCATCTTGACTTTCAAGAGCGCCCAAGACCTGCGCGACGTGGCCGCCTTTGTGCCCATGGACCGCATGCTGATTGAAACCGACAGCCCGTACCTGGCGCCCGTGCCTTATCGCGGCAAGACCAACAACCCTTCCTATGTACCCAAAGTGGCGCAGCAGATTGCGCAGATTCGCGGCGTGCCGATTGAGGAAATCGGCCAGGTCACCAGCCGCAACTTTGAACTGCTGTTTCCCCAGGCTGTCTAGCCACCCATACCAGGACTTAACATGCTCCACACCATCAAAAAGCTGATTTACCTTGTTGCCTTGATTGGATTCAATTCAGTCCAGGCGGGTTCGTATGACGACTTTTTTATCGCCATCAAACGCGACGACGCCTCCGCTGTTCAAAGCCTGCTCAAGCGGGGGTTTGACGCCAATTCCCGTGACCCGGCCGGTTTTCACGGCCTCTTTCTCGCCTTGCGCGAGCCCTCATTGAAAACGGCGGGTGTGCTGACCGCCTGGCCCAAGACAGACCTGAATGTCTCCACCAAACAAGGCGAAACCCCGCTGATGATGGCGGCACTGAAAGGCCACACCGAGCTGGCCACCCAGCTGGTTGCCAAAGGTGCCGATGTGAACAAAACCGACTGGACGCCCTTGCACTACGCTGCCACCCATGGCCACATCGCCATCATCAATTTGCTGCTGGAAAACCACGCGTACATCGACGCCGAATCGCCCAACGGCTCCACCCCTTTGATGATGGCTGCGCAATATGGCACCGCTGCAGCCGTCAAGCTGCTGCTCGAATCGGGGGCTGACCCCCTGCTGAAAAACCAGCTGGGCCTGACCGCGATTGACTTTGCCCAGCGTGCCAACCGCACCGACTCCGCTGCGCTGGTGGCGGCTTTTGTGCGGGCCAAGCAGCCTAAAAGGGCTTGGTAGGCGGGCAGATGACCGCGCGCTTCGGGCTGCGATGAGTGGTGACCGCGCC
>JAYUXO010000040.1:0-13333 GCA_043753505.1 Comamonadaceae bacterium | reverse complement strand
GATGCAGCGGCGCCAGCGCCAGATCAACGAGGCTGCGAATGCCCTCTCCATGCGCAGCCGAGACCGGATGCACATCGCCCAGGCCCAGCTCATAAAACTCCCCCAACCGTGACCCGTCTTTCATGCCCTCTGCCTTGTTGGCGGTGAGGACCGTGGGTTTGCCCAGTTTGCGCAGATAGGTTGCAATGTCGTGGTCTTGTGCAGATATTCCGCCTCGCGCATCCACCACAAAAACCACCACGTCGGCTTCGGCGACAGCCTGGCGGGTTTGCTTGGCCATCTCCACGTAAATGCCGGTCTCGGCGCGAGGCTCGAAGCCACCAGTGTCGATGACGATGAACTCGTGCTTGCCCTGACGGCCATTGCCGTAATGGCGGTCACGCGTGAGCCCGGCAAAGTCGGCCACGATGGCGTCGCGGGTTTTGGTCAGACGGTTAAATAGCGTGGATTTGCCGACGTTGGGTCGGCCGACCAGGGCAATGACGGGTTTCATCTTGAGGTTGTGTCGCCCGTGGGGGTCATTTATTCAGGGGCAAAGCCGAAAATCCCACCGCTGCGTGTGGCGACGATCAGCGTGGTTCCTGCGAGAACAGGCGCAGCGACGACCGCTGTACCGTCGGTAGACAAACGGGTCAACAAGCTGCCGTCTTCACGCGACAGCAGGTGTACAAAGCCGGTGCTGTCTCCCAGCGCCACAGACCGGCCCAACAACAACGGTGCGCTCAAGCCGCGAAACTGCAGGCGATCAGTGATCCAGGCCCGCTCACCACTGGCGCGCTGCCAGGCCACCACCTTGCCGTCGCTGTCACTGCCTACCACCAGGTTGTCGTCGCCATGAACGCCCACAGCACCGTTGGATGGTTTAGTCCACAACACCGTGCCACGCGCCGCGTTGACGCAGCCCACGCTGGCCTGGAAGGCACGGGCGCACACCACATCGCCCACCCGGCTGGTGCGAGCGAGCAAATCCACCAGACGCTCCACCTCATTGGTGCCACGCGGCGTTGCAATAGGCGCTTCCCAGCGCACCGTGCCATTCAAAGGGTTCAGGCCCACCATGCGGCCCGACAGGCCCACCACCAGCGTGTCACCGACCGCTTGCAGCACACCCGCCTGGCGCAACACCAGGGGGTCGCCAGGACGCTGGATCTGCCACAGTCGGCGGCCCGTTTGGCCATCAAATGCGCTAACGGCGCGGTCTGCACCCAGCACAAACACACGCTCACCCGCCACCAGGGGCGCGGTATACACCTGTGCAGGCAACTTTTGCCGCCACAGCTCACGGCCAGCGTTGGTGGCAGACAATGCCACCAGGTCGTTCCCTCGGGTGACCACTGCCGCCAGTTTGCCGTCGCTGCCCACACCGGCGGCAACTGGTGCACCGACACTGGCTCGCCAAAGGTCGCGGCCCGATGTCGCATCAATGGCTGAAACCGCGCCGTCGCCACCAGCTGCAAAAATGGTGTTGCCCACCACAGCCAGCTCGACTGAATGGCCCATCTCGCCAACTCGGGTGGACCACACAGGCTTTACGCCGACCAGCGCCACGTTGGGTGCCAGCTCAGCTGGTTTGGGTTTCTCAGGACCGCTGGAGCAGGCCGTCAATAGAAGCGAAAATGCTATCAAATACGTAGCTGCTTGAGCAGTTCTGACAAGGGCTAAACGCTTAAAACATATAAATTTTTTCATTACTTGCCCTTCGATTCAGATGCGGCCGCAACCGGTGTAGATACTGGCGAGGTGGCTGCAGCGGTAGGTGCAGCTGCTGTTGCTGCTTTCGGATCCACCCCTAACGAATTGAGCTTCACCTCTACCAGGCGGCGGTATTCATCTCGCTCGTCCAGACCCTGGTAAGCCTTCTGGAACTCGGTTTTGGCTTCGTTTTTCTTGCCCTGCGCTAAAAAGAGGTCTCCTCGCCGGTCGGACACCAGCGCTTCAAACTCTGCGGGAAATCTGGTTGACAGTAATTTTGCCGCCTCGTCGTAAGCCTTGGCATCCATTTGCAAACCGGCCAAGCGCAGACGGGCAATCGCTGCATAGCCTTTATCGCCGGACTTCTCGGCCACCCAGCTCAGCGCTGCTTTGGCCGCATCGGCCTTGTCGTTGGCCTGCAGGGTTTTTGCGGCCAAGAGCCCCGCTTGTTGGGCATAGGAAGTGCTGGCAAATTTTTCCTTGATGTCGGTAAATGCCCGCTCGATGCGCTGTGCGTCGTTGGCCTGCGAAAAACGCTCCACCTCGTCATACAGGGCAGAGGCTTGAACCGCTTGGCTGCGCTGCCAATATTGCCAGCCGTTCCAGGCTGCTACTGAGCCGAACACCGCAATCAATACCCAGGAAATGAGGTTTCCGTACTGGTTCCAGAAATGCTTGATCTGGTCAAGCTGTTCTTGTTCTTCGAGGTCGAGTTGTTTGGCCATTTGGGGGTAAAAGGTACGTAGAAAGCAGCCGGGCAGCTGCCAAAGTCAGGCGACTGATTGTAGGGTTGCGGCCCATGTGGCCACATCATCCAGCGAGCGGGCTGTCTGCGCACTGGCTGCGTCGCGCAAGGGTTTCACCATCACCTGCCCTGCCGCCATCTCATCGGCACCGAACACCAGGGCAAACAGCGCACCGCTGGCGTCGGCTTTCTTGAACTGGCTTTTCATGCTGCTCATGCCTTCGGCACCCGATGGGTGCATTTGCACCGATACGCCCGCGGCGCGCAGAGCTTGGAGCGTTTGGCTGGCAACAGGCAGCGCCGCCGTATCGGGAATCACCGCATAGGCATGAAGCACCGGCGCAGGGGTTGCAACGCCTTGATCTTGGAGCAGCTCGAGCACGCGTTCCACACCCAGTGCCCAGCCCACGGCAGGTGCGGGTTTGCCGCCGATTTGCTCGATCAGGTAGTCGTAGCGGCCACCGCCACAGATCGTGCCTTGTGCACCCAGACGGTCAGTGATGAACTCAAATACGGTGAGGTTGTAGTAATCCATGCCGCGCACCAGACGCGGATTGATCGTCCAGGCCACGCCATTGACGTCCAGAATGGATTTCACGGTGTTCAGGTGGGCCAGCGACGCTTCGCCCAGCATGTCGATGAGCTTGGGCGCTGCGGCCACCACGGCGTGCATGGCGGGGTTTTTGGTGTCCAGAATGCGTAGTGGATTACTGTGCAGGCGGCGCTTGGCATCTTCGTCCAGCACATTGAGGTGCTGCTCAAAGTAAGCAATCAAGGCGGCGCGGTGCGCTTTGCGCTCTTCAGGCTGGCCCAGGCTGTTGATCTCCAGGCGGATATCAGTCCGTCCGGGTGCGGTCAAGCCCAGCGACTTCCAAAGCGCGTCAGCCAGCAGGATCAATTCTGCGTCGATCTCGGCACCGCCGTAGCCCAGGGCCTCCGCGCCAATCTGGTGAAACTGGCGGTAGCGTCCGCGCTGGGGCCGCTCATGGCGAAACATCGGACCCATGTAGTAAAGGCGTTTGCCACCTTCGTACAGCATGGCGTGCTCCGCCACGGCGCGCACCACACCGGCTGTGTTTTCGGGGCGCAAGGTTAACTGCTCGCCGTTAAGCCTGTCCTCAAACGAATACATCTCTTTTTCAACAATATCAGTCACCTCGCCCAAGCCACGCACGAACAAAGCCGTGGGCTCGACCAGGGGCGTGCGGATGTTGCGGTAGGCGTAGCGGGCCATGAGCTGGCGCACTTTTTCTTCCAGCCACTCCCAACGTGCTGAATCAGGCGGCAGGATGTCGTTCATGCCTTTGACAGAGGCAAATGGCCCAGGCTTTACGGAGGTCAGTTTTTCAGTCATTTAAGGAGGTTGATTGCCATCATTTGTATAGCTGTTTGAGCAGTAAATACAAGGGCTGGAGGCCGATTTATGCCTCAAACGTGAGCGCTACACCGAAACTGTTGCTGCGCGCCCAAAGCGCTTGTCGATGTAGGTTTCCACCAATTGATGGAATTCCCCCGCAATGTTGTCACCCCGCAAGGTGATGGCTTTTTCCCCGTCGATGTACACCGGGGCCGCCGGTGCCTCACCGGTGCCCGGCAGGCTGATGCCGATGTCGGCATGTTTGCTCTCACCGGGGCCATTCACGATACAACCCATCACCGCTACTTTCAGCTTTTCAACGCCGGGGTATTTCTCTTTCCACACTGGCATTTGCGCGCGCAGGAAATCGTCTATTTGTTGGGTCAGCTCTTGAAACGTGGTGCTGGTGGTACGACCGCACCCCGGACAGGCTGTCACGCTAGGCGTGAAGCTGCGCAAGCCCAGCGATTGCAATATTTCTGATGCAATGATTACCTCTTGCGTGCGCGATTCGCCGGGTTGCGGTGTGAGGGAAACGCGAATCGTGTCGCCTATGCCCTCTTGCAACAAGATGCCCAGCGCCACGCTGGAAGCTACTGTGCCCTTTGTGCCCATGCCCGCTTCAGTAAGCCCCAGATGCAGCGCGTAGTTGCAGCGACGGGCCAGTTCTCGGTACACCGACACCAAGTCTTGCACGCCGCTGACCTTGCAGGACAAGATGATCTGGTCGCCATTCATGCCCATGGATTCAGCCAGTTTGGCCGAATCGATGGCCGAGGTGATCAGCGCCTCGTACATCACCTGTTTGACGTCCCATGGCTGCGTGCGGCGGCTGTTGGTGTCCATCAGATCGGCGAGCAATTCCTGGTCCAAGCTGCCCCAATTCACGCCAATGCGCACCGGCTTGACCCAGCGCAGGGCCGCTTCAATCATCTGGCCAAACTGCTTGTCATGCTTGTCACCCTTGCCCACGTTACCGGGGTTGATGCGGTACTTGGATAGCGCTTGCGCGCAGGCTGGAAAGTCGGTCAGTAGCCGGTGGCCGTTGTAGTGAAAGTCGCCAATCAACGGCACCTCAATGCCCATACGGTCCAGCTGCTCACGGATGTAGGGCACCTGCGCTGCAGCTTCGGGCGTGTTCACCGTGATGCGTACCATCTCCGAGCCGGCCAGGGCGAGCTCTTTAACCTGAATGGCGGTGCCAATCGCATCGACCGTGTCGGTGTTGGTCATTGACTGCACGCGCACCGGTGCGTCGCCGCCAACGGTGACCACTTTACTGCCCCAAACAGTACGGGACTGACGGGAACGCCGCTGTGAGGGGAAAGCCGCCTCTTTAGCTGCGGGCGCTGCAGCATCAAAAACAGCGTTTGAATCGGGGGAGCAATTTAAGCCTTCGGACATCATTTCACCTGAAATCGGGCTACGTTGTCGCGGGAAACCGGCGCCAGATCAAACGGCTGCCCACGCACGGTGACCCGGGTGGTGTTGGCACGGCCTACAGTGACGGCCAGCGGCAGGTTGCCGCTGGCAGCCACAGTTTCACCAGCCGGAATGAGACGGCGCAAGCTGATGGCACCACGCGCATCAGTCACCTCTACCCAGGTATCAATTTTCACAGTGAACATCACCAGACCGCTCGCCGCAGACAGGGCTGGCGTGCCAACCAGCGCCGTGGTGGGCGAGGCAGTAGGGGTACCAATTACCGCAGCGGCCGGCAAGGTGGTGGGCAGCTTTGCGCCGGTGGGTTCAATTGCACCTGTTGGGAGTGCTGGTTGCACCGTCTCCGTAACCTGGGTCGGTGTACGCGCCAGCAGCTCTCCCTGGGTCGTCGACGTGACGGGTGATTCACTGTTGGTGGCAAACAGTTGACCAAGCTTCAGGGTTTGTAAATACGGCCACGCAAACAGCACCAACGCGCCCAGCAGCAAGGCTCCAACAGCCAGGACAATCGGGCGAGACACAGGCGCAGCCCGGGAAACACCCGTCGCAGCGTATCCGGCGCTTCGCAGCGGTGCATTGAGCATGCTATGAGCGTGTGGGGACGGGGTGCCCCGGGTGGTGGGTAGCTTGGCCAAAATAGGCGCAGGGTCCATACGCAGGGTGCGACACACACTGGATGCCAGCGCTCGCACAAACACCATGTCGGGCAGGCTGTCGAATTGGTCGGCCTCCAAAGCTTCCAGTTTTCGCACCGGCACCTTTAGCGACACAGCCAATGCACCAATATGCAACCCCGCGGCTTCCCTGGCTTGGCGCAACAGGTTACCAGCGCTGGCTGAATCAACGGGCGGGACAGTTGACGGGGCAGTGTCTGCAACAAACTCACTCATCAAAAGCTTTCCGGTCATAAGCAGCCGCTTCACGCGATGCGGGAAACCGCTTGCGCAGTTGCTCACCCAGCTGCATCAAGGCCACTTGGTCGTTCAGGCGCTGCTCTACTTTTATGCCCAACCACAATGATTCAGCGTTCGCAAATTCGCTGTTGTTGAGCCGACGTATGTAGAACTGCGCGCGGCCAAAGTCAGCCCGTCTAAACAACAAATTAGCCAGGTTGAATCCTGTGACGGGATTTGCAGCGTCAAGCTCATAAGCCCTTACAAAACTGCTTTCGGCCTGTGGTAGCTGACCACGGCGTACATGGCAAACACCCTGGGTCATGAAAGTTTTGGCACGGTCAACGTACTGCGGATTGGTCAGGGCTTGATCAAAGAGTTTGTCGGCTTCGGCATAACGTTGTTGTTGACATTGCAACCAGCCATAGTTGTGAAGGGTGTTGCCGTCGCGCGGGTTCAATAGCAGCGCACGCCGAAAACTCTCTTCTGCCTGTGCCACGTCATTCAAACGCATGTAAATCAGGCCTCGCAGGCCGTAGGCATCTGGAAATGTCGGGTCTGACGCAATCACCTGTTTCAGTTCGTCCAGCGCAATATTGGTTTTACCCTGCTCGAAATAACCAATCGCCAGCTCCATGCGAATACGGGCACGTTTGCGAACCTCTGATTCGTCCGACTCCGTGGCGATGTCGGTCGTTTTTCCGCCCGAGCCATCCCCCGACCTTCCTGCGCAGCCAACGGCACCGAGCAGCACAAGCAACACGGCCGCGCCGAGCAAAAGGGGTTTCATGGTGTTTTTGGCTCCAACGAAAGGTTAATGAACGCCGAACCAGCGATGCCCGGTCAGGCTGGCACAGACTTCAGCATCACGATTCGCTGGCGGGCCATCCGACTGGCTACCGCCGTGCGATCTTGCACATCGCCAGCCAGTTGTCCGCAAGCGGCATCAATGTCGTCTCCACGGGTCTTGCGCACAGTCGTGACGATACCAGCGTCGCTCAAAATTCTGGCAAAAGCAATGACCTGTTTGGGGTCTGAACGCAACAGACCAGAGGCTGCAAACGGGTTAAAGGGAATCAAATTTAACTTACACCACGCGCCGTGCCCGGTTTGCCTGACCAATTGCACCAGTTCCTGCGCTTGAACGATCTGGTCATTGACGCCGTCCAGCATGCAATATTCAAAGGTAATGAAGTCCCGCGGGGCATACGCCAGGTAGCGCTGACAGGCGGCCATCAGCTGTGCCAGCGGGTATTTGCGGTTCAGTGGCACGAGGTTGTCGCGTAGCGTGTCGTTGGGTGCATGCAGGGACACGGCCAGGGCGACTGGGCAGTCTTGACCCAGCCGGTCCATCATCGGCACCACACCCGATGTGGACACCGTGACGCGTCGGCGCGACAGGCCATAGCCGTGGTCACTGAGCATTACGCGCAGCGCGGGCACCAGAGCGCCATAGTTTTGCAGCGGCTCGCCCATGCCCATCATCACCACGTTGGAGATCACACGATCCGATTTAGCGAGCTGTTTACGTAAAAAATGTTCGGCGAACCACAGCTGGGCCACGATTTCTGCAGTTGTCAGGTTGCGGCTGAAGCCTTGATGACCGGTAGAGCAGAAGCGGCAGCCCACAGCACAACCGGCTTGCGACGATATGCACAGCGTGCCCCTGTCGTCTTCGGGTATGAACACGGTTTCCACCGCGTCGCCCGCGCCCACGTCGAACAGCCATTTGATGGTGCCGTCGGCTGACTCATGCTGGGAAATCACACGCAAGGCCTGCACATGTGCGACACCTAGCAATTTGCCTTGCAGCGACTTGGCCAAGTCGCTCATCTGGTCAAACTGCGAGGCACCTTTTTGATGGATCCAGCGAAACAGCTGTGTGGCACGAAAGCGCTTTTCACCCAACTGCTCGCAAAACAAAGCCAGGCCCTCAAGATCGTAGTCCAGCAGGTTGGCGGTCATTGAAGTTGCGGGGCGTGTGCTCAGCAGCTGGCTTTAACGGGAATAGACGTTCATGCCGGGGAAGAAAAACGCGATCTCGGCGGTGGCAGTTTCCGCGGCGTCAGATCCGTGTACGGCGTTGGCATCAATGCTGTCAGCAAAGTCGGCGCGAATGGTGCCGGTGTCAGCCTTCTTGGGGTCGGTCGCGCCCATCAGATCGCGGTTTTTCAAGATGGCGTTTTCGCCTTCCAGTGCCTGAATCATCACGGGGCCGGAGATCATGAAATCAACCAGGTCTTTGAAGAACGGACGCGCTTTGTGCACGGCATAAAACTGCTCGGCTTCGCCGCGTGACAGATGGGCCATACGGGCGGCCACCACTTTCAGGCCAGCGGCCTCGAAACGGGCATAAATCTGGCCGATCACATTCTTGGCCACTGCGTCGGGTTTGATGATGGAGAGAGTGCGTTCGATAGCCATGATTTTTTACTGCGCCTTAAGGAGAGTGAAGGAGAGTTTTGCCGAATTGGCAAAGCCTCACATTTTAGCCCGGCGCAATGACGGGATGACTTCGCCAGCGCTCAGATAACGGATGACCGGGAGCGTTCATGCGCGTGGCCTGTCCTCAGGTCATCTGTCATCAAAGCGCAGCGGAGTCATCCTGTCATCCGCGCCCTCGACGCTGACCGCCACCGGGTCCGCCAAAGTTGCCGCCACCCCGGCGCGGACCTTGCCCCTGGCCTTGCCCTTGCCCTTGCCCTTGACGCTGGCGTGTCAGGCTGTCAGCGCCGATGTATCCCTGAGAGGTTTTCAAAGGATCGGGCTGGGCATTGCTGTTGTTGCCACCGGCACCCAGGCGTCTGCCACCGGGTCCCGCGTTGCGGTCATCACGGCTGGCAAACGGTTGGGGGCTGGTGCCTGGGCGTCCCGCGCGTGGCGCTCCGGGACCGCGTGGATTGGGCGGCGATCCGACATTGCCGCGTGGCCCACCAGTCCGCGAATCGCGGCGGCGGTTCACGGGGTGCTGGCCAGCGCCTTTACCGGCACCAGGGTTTTTGCGTGAGCCATCGGGGCGAAACGCATCGCCACCTTCGTCGTTGGCATTGCGGCGGTCCTGAGTGCCGGCCGCCTGCATCAGCGCGCGTATATCGCGGTCGTCCAGCTCCATGCAGGCACCCCGGCGCAGGCCGCGTGGCAGCAGCATGGCACCGTAGCGGATCCGAATCAGGCGGCTGACCGCGTGGCCCACCACCTCGAACATGCGGCGTACCTCGCGGTTACGCCCTTCTGAAATGGTCACGCGGTACCAGCAATTCGAACCTTCGCCACCCCCGTCTTCAATCGAGCCGAAGCTGGCCATTCCATCCTCCAGCTTCACACCGGCCAACAGCCGCTCACGCTCTTCTTTAGCCAATTTGCCCAGCACGCGTACTGCGTATTCGCGTTCCAGGCCGAAGCGCGGGTGCATCAGTTGGTTAGCCAGCTCGCCCGAGCTGGTGAACAGCAACAGGCCTTCCGTATTCAGATCCAGCCGCCCCACGGATTGCCATTTGCCCTGCTGCATTTTGGGCAGCTTGCGAAACACCGTGGGCCGGTTTTGAGGGTCGTCGTTGGTCACCACCTCGCCCACCGGCTTGTGATAAGCAATTACTCGCGCGGGCGGTGGGTCGATGCGGTATCGAATCGGCTTGCCGTTGACCTTGACCTGGTCGCCGTATTGAATGCGCTGGCCGATGTGGGCCGGCTCGTTGTTCACCGAAATGCGGCCTTCCAGAATCAGCTGCTCCATCTCCAGGCGCGAGCCCATGCCGGCCTGTGCCAACACTTTGTGTAGCTTGGGTGTTTCAACTTGCGGCAGCAGTACGCGCTTGGGTGGGGCGGCTGGTTCCGTGCTTGTCTGCTCGGCGTCGAACTGCCCGGAAATCAAGTCGGCAAACAGGCCGTGGGCTTGAACTTCAACAGGCGCTGCTACCATTTCAGGTGTTAAGGAAACAACAGGGACTATAGCAATCATGCCCTCTTGTGCTATTGAATCAGTAGCTGTTTGAGCAGTATCCACAAGGGCTTGTGGCATCTTTGGCATAAATTCAACATTTGCAGTCAAGGGGTCGTTCATGGCGGGCTCTCGGGTCTCGGATTTACCAATTGGGCGTTGGCCAGTGCTGGATTTGCGTCACGCTCGTCAACCAGCAGGGTTTCCTGTCGGGGGTCGTCTGGTGCAAAAGCCTGCGGTGAGGCTGGTGACGCCAGAGCGTCAATCAGGTCACCAGGAGAATTCAGTACAGGCAGTTGATCCAACGACTGCAAGCCCAGGTCGTCCAGAAACTGCCGTGTCGTGGCAAACAAAGCCGGGCGGCCCGCTGCTTCCCGGTGGCCGATAACCTCTACCCAACCCCGGTCTTCCAGCTGTTTCAAGATCAGGCTGTTGATAGTGACGCCGCGAATGTCTTCCATGTCGCCCCGTGTGACCGGCTGGCGGTAAGCAATGATGGCCAGGGTTTCCAATGTGGCGCGTGTGTATTTCGGTGGTTTTTCGGGGTGCAGGCGATCCAGAAACTCGCGCATCTCGGGGCGGCTTTGAAAGCGCCAGCCGCTGGCAATGCACACCAGCTCAACCCCACGTTGCGCCCAGTCAAAGCGCAACTGCTCGAGCAGGGACTTGATGCTGTCCACGCCCAGCTCGTCGGCAAACAGCACGCGCAACGCGCGAACGGGCAGCGCCTCGTTGGCGCAAATCAATGCCGTTTCCAGGATGCGCTTGGCATCCACCGTATTCATCGTTTGGTCTCTTCGTATATCAAGGTATTCGGCTGGCGGGCGACGGGATACAAGTGTCTTGAATCAGGTCGGTATTTGCATTTGGCCTGTGGGCGTTCGATGCGCAAGCGTGTGTGCAGTCGGCCCAGGTTTTCAGGCCCGGAGCCATTGGCAGCGGGACTGGCGATTGTAGTGTTTGACCCTAAACAGGTTGTTTAAACATCAAAACCTGTTGTTTCAAAACCTGCCGTTTCAAAACCTGCTGTCTGCGCCGCCGATTGCAGATCGTCCGGCAAGGCCGCCTCAAACGCCATCGGTTCCTGCGTGATGGGGTGCTCGAACGCCAGCCGCTGGGCATGCAGGGCCTGTCGAGTCAAACCCAGCGCCGGTGCGCCGCCGTACAACTCATCACCCACCAGCGGATGCCCCAGATGCGCCATGTGCACGCGTATCTGATGGGTACGGCCCGTGTGTAAATTGGCCTGAACCCAACAAAAAGATTCCTGATTTTGTAGCATCTTCAGCAATGAACTGGCGGGTTTTCCACTGTTTTTGCTTAGATCGACCACCGCCATACGCAGACGGTTGCGCACATCGCGGCCAATCGCCGCGTCCACCTGTCGCGTGGGCTCGCCGCGCCAAATGCGGTGACCCAGCGCTATGTACTGGCGGCTCACGTCACGGGCGGCAATGCGCTGGACCAGACCATCCATGGCACCGCGGGTTTTGGCCACCACCATCAGGCCGCTGGTGTCTTTGTCCAGCCGGTGCACGATGCCCGCGCGCGGCAAAGTCGCAGCGCTGCCATCACGTGCCAGCAAACCATTCAACATTGTGCCGCTCCAATTGCCAGGGGCGGGATGCACCACCAGGCCAGCGGGTTTGTTCACCACCAAAAGGAAAGCGTCTTCAAACACAACGTGCAGCGCCATGGTTTCAGGCGCAAAAGCCTGGCTTTGTACGGTGGGCCGCAGCTCAATGGCCAGCACTTCGCCGGCGCGCAGCTTGGCAGAATTTTTAGTGACGGGAAGGCCCGATACGCTGACCGAGCCCGCCTCCACCAGCTGCTGCAGATAGCTGCGCGAAAACTCACCCACCAGACTGACCAGGCAACGGTCCAACCGCTGGCCGTGCAGTTCGGGTGGCACGCTGAGGGTGCGCAGTTCGCTGTCAGGACCGGGGTCTGGCGCATCCCCCACCGTGTCATCGTCCAGACCGTCGTGCGGCAACGGGGATTGAAAGGTCGCCGCAGTAAACTGCGCGCTTTGATTTAAAGGGGTTGTGTGTGATGTCAAGCCGCAAATTATCAAGGGTAGTTTTAGGCGGGCTGCTGACTGCGGCCTGTGTGCTGAGCGCGTGCTCCACCACTTCCGACGACAAAACCGCCGGGTGGAGCCCCAACAAAATTTATTCGGAGGCTAAATCCGAGCTGGACGCAGGCGCTTACGACAAGGCTGTGCTGCTCTACGAAAAGCTGGAAGGGCGCGCAGCGGGCACACCCCTGGCCCAGCAGGCACAGCTGGAAAAAGCCTATGCGCACTTCAAGGCGGGCGAACAGGCGCAGGCGGTTTCCACGCTGGAGCGATTCATGAAGCTGCACCCGGCCAGTCCGGCATTGGACTATGCGCTGTACCTGACCGGCGTGGTGAATTTCAACGACAACCTGGGCTTATTTTCCTTCGTGACCAAACAGGATTTGTCTGAGCGCGATCAGAAAGCTGCCAAGGAATCATTCGAATCCTTTAAAGAATTGACCACCCGCTTTCCTGATTCCCGCTACTCGCCAGACGCCCGCCAGCGCATGACCTACATCGTCAATTCGCTGGCCCAGTACGAGGTGCATGTTGCGCGTTACTACTTCACGCGCGGTGCCTATGTGGCAGCAGTGAACCGTGCCCAGTTGGCCCTGAACGACTACCAGGACGTTCCGGCGCTGGAAGAGGCGCTGTACATCCTGGTGCGATCCTACGATGCCATGGGTTTGACGCAGCTGCGCGACGACTCCAAACGCGTGCTGGACAAAAATTACCCCAACAGCGCCTACATCAGCGGAGGCTTCAAAGCCAATCAGGATCCGTGGTGGAAAGTGTGGTGATGGCTTGATCGGCGCTGGCTGCGCGTAGCGTCTCTAGCGCGTCTTCCCACTGCGTTTGCGTCGTCAGGCGCTGCATCGGCGGCAAGCTGTCCATCAAGCGTCGTCCGTAGTTCATGCCCACCAGGCGGGTGTCGCACACCACCAGAATGCCCCGATCGGTCTCGGTGCGAATCAAACGTCCGGCACCCTGCTTCAACGCCACAGCAGCTTCGGGCACAAAATAGTCGTTAAACGGGTTGCGCCCTTGTGCCTCCAGGCGCTGGGCACGGGCTTCCACCAGCGGGTCGTTGGGTGGCGGGAACGGCAACTTGTCGATCACCACCACCTGCAAAGCATCGCCCGGCACGTCAAACCCTTCCCAAAACGAGGCGGAGGCGACCAGCACGCAGCCCGGTGCGCCATCTTTG
>JAYUXO010000039.1:0-2184 GCA_043753505.1 Comamonadaceae bacterium | reverse complement strand
AGGCCAATCACAAACGCCGCTAGCAGCGCTGAGGGAAAGCTGTTGACCTGCACCCCGCTGTAAACGTAGGCTACAAACAACAGGGCGGCGGCGCTGAGCAGCCATTTGGCAAGGAGTTTCATAGCCAGCAGGATAGCACCGTGATTCATGGAGAAACCCAAAGGCTGTCATTCCCGCGCAGGCGTGAATCCAGTTCCCGCAGGCAGTGAAAACGTCAAGCGACAAAGCGATCACACCTGGATTTCCGCCTTCGCGGGCATGACAGCCAGAGAGAAAAATTTCCCCACGATTTATGCGGGTATGACCGTCTTGCCAGGCTGCCTCATAAACTCGGCGCACCGAAAGGGGAGTAGCGAGCAGGTGGCTCCGCAAGTTTTTCATAGACTTTTGTGCCGCCCGCGCAGGTGATCCGTCAATACGTTGCCATTGTCTCGATAGCAGCCGGACCCTCAGAGACCCCCGAAAAGAGTTGCCAGCCTCACGGAATCCAGGCTCTCTTTCTCCCGCAAGACCTTTCGGAAAATTTTATTTTTACCAAAGGTCTTGCTCTATGAATACCGTCGCGCCTCTGTGGCTGTGGGCCACATTTGTGGTCATCGTTCTCGTTTCTCTTTTCATTGATTTTGTGGTGCTGAAAAAGCAGGGCTCGCATGCCGTGGGCGTGAAAGAGGCTGTCAATTGGTCCATTGTCTGGGTGGTGCTCAGCCTGATGTTCAACGGCTTGTTCTGGTGGGCCATCAAAGACACCACGGGCAACGCCGAGCTGGCCAACACCAAATCGCTGGAATTTCTCACCGGCTACCTGATTGAAAAATCACTGGCCGTGGACAACATCTTCATCTTTTTGATGATCTTCACGTACTTTGCGGTGCCGCCCGAGTTTCAAAAACGGGTGCTGATGATCGGCATCATTGGTGCCATCGTGCTGCGCACCATCATGATTTTGATTGGCGGCTGGCTGCTGGCGGAGTTTCACTGGGTGTTGTATGTGTTCGGCGCATTCTTGCTGCTCACCGGCATCAAGATGTGGTGGGCGGCTGGCAAGGAGCAAAGCCTGGACGACAATCCCGCGCTGAAGCTGCTGCGCAAAGTTTTGCCCATCAGCAAAAACTACGACGGCGAGAACTTCTGGACAGTCGAGAACGGCAAGAAGATCGCCACACCGCTGATGATGGTGATCTGTCTGGTGGCGCTGACCGACGTCATTTTTGCGGTCGATTCCATCCCCGCCATTTTTGCCATCACCAGCGACCCGTTCATTGTGTTGACCAGTAACGTGTTTGCCATTCTGGGCCTGCGCGCCATGTACTTTCTGCTGGCGGCGGTGGCCAACAAGTTCCACTTGCTGCCGTATGGGTTGGCGGTGATTTTGGTGTTCATCGGCAGCAAAATGCTGTTGATCGACCTGTACAAAATCCCCGTGGCCGTGTCGCTCGGCGTGGTGGTGGGCATTCTGGCCATCACCATGGTGTGGAGTTTGAAAACCGCGCCCAAGGAAATCGTGCATTGATTTGGCTCACCTAAGATGGCAGGCCATGCCCGCCATCCACATCACCGACATCGAAGCCGCCATCAATTACTGGCGCGACAAATCGCCATCACCCGACGGCATTACCCTGGCAGCGCCGATTCGGGCGCTCGCTGAGGTGTATGCGCTGATGGTGTATTTCCGCGAAGACGAAGTCGCCGTGCAAGGCTTTCCGCCCAAGGCTTTTGAGGCCTGGCTGACCTGGTACGACACGACACAAGACACGCCCTGCATCGCCATTTGCTCCACCAGCCAGGGCGATGCGGTGTGCAAGGGCTGCGGTCGCAGCTTTGAAGAGGTGCAGCGGTGGCCCGAAATGGACCCGGCTGCCAAGCGGCAGACCTGGCGGCGCATCACGCTGGCCGGCGATGCGTGGCGCTTTAACCGCTATGCGGAGCGTGCACGCGAACGCACGCCAACATGATCCGCGTCGCCCAAGCACCCAACATCGCTCTGGCTACGCTGTGGGTCGACATCCTGCAGCAAGCGGGCATCGATGCTTCGATGCAACGCTACTTCTTGGGCAGCGTGATGGGCGAGTTGCCGCCCGACCAGTGTCTGCCCGAAATCTGGCTGCGCCACGACCAACAAAAGACCCAGGCACTTGCCCTGCTGCATGATTTACAAAATCTGCCGCAGCGCCAGTGGCGGTGTGC
>JAYUXO010000038.1:0-5558 GCA_043753505.1 Comamonadaceae bacterium | reverse complement strand
TGAAGGGCTCAAAAAAAGGTTGTGACCACGGGCAGTGCGGCGCCTGCACGGTGTTGGTGGACGGCAGGCGTGTCAATTCATGCCTGACCCTGGCAGTCATGCACGAAGGTCAGGCCATCACCACCATTGAGGGATTGTCCAGCGCTGACCAATTGCACCCCATGCAGGCAGCGTTCATCAAGCACGATGGCTTTCAGTGCGGCTACTGCACGCCGGGGCAAATCTGCTCGTCGGTTGGCATGCTGGCCGAGGTTCGCGCGGGCATGCCCAGCCATGTGACGCAAAATTTGCAGGGCGTCACGACTGCGCTCAGCGATGAGGAGATTCGCGAGCGCATGAGCGGCAATATTTGCCGCTGCAGTGCGTACCCGAACATCGTGGCGGCCATACGTGACGTTTCAGGGGATGTTTCGGGAGTCGCGGCATGAAGTCGTTCACCTACGAGCGCGCCACATCGCCTGAAGGCGCTGCCGCTGCAGCCTTCGCCAGGCCGGGTGCCAAATTCATCGCGGGGGGCACTAATTTGCTGGACTTGATGAAGCTGCAAATTGAAACGCCACTTCACCTGATCGACATCACCCGCCTGGGGTTGGATAAAACGGAAAGCCTGCCAGACGGTGGCGTGCGCATCGGCACCCTGGTGCGTAACGCCGATCTAGCTGCCGACCCACGCATCCGCAAAGACTACGCGGTGCTCAGCCGGGCGTTGCTCAGCGGTGCCTCGGGTCAGCTGCGCAATAAAGCCACTACCGGCGGTAACCTGCTGCAGCGCACGCGTTGCTACTATTTTTATGACACGGCGCAGGCCTGCAACAAGCGCACGCCCGGTACCGGTTGTTCGGCCCTGGGTGGCTACAACCGCCTGCATGCCGTGCTGGGCACCAGCGAGCAATGCATTGCCACGCATCCGTCCGACATGGCCGTAGCGATGCGCGTGCTGGACGCGCGGGTTGAAACCGTCGCGCCCAACGGTGCCCGGCGCGTGATACCGATTGCCGACTTTCACCGCCTGCCCGGCAATACACCGCACATTGAAACCAGTCTGCTGCCCGGCGAGATGATCACCGCAGTGACCTTGCCGCCGCCCCTGCCCGGCAAGCATGTTTACCGCAAGGTACGCGACCGTGCCTCGTACGCGTTTGCTACGGTTTCTGTCGCGGCCATCGTCGATACAGCCGGCGGCAATCTGCGCTCCGCACGTATGGCTTTTGGTGGGCTGGCCCACCAGCCCTGGCGTGTGCTGGATGCAGAAGCCATGCTGACAGGCGCTGCAGTTAACGCCACCAGCGCCAATGCCGCAGCAGACCGCGTGTTGCAGGGCGCGCGTGGCTTTGGCCACAACGATTTCAAGATTCCCCTGGTGCGCAGCACCTTGCGGGCCGTGCTGGCAGAAGCCTGATTTTTCAAGCCGAAGGAATACACATGCAGATGAATACACCCGCCCCGCGCAACGCGCTTGATGACAACCGTCAGGGCTTGATGGGTAAACCGGTTGACCGTGTGGAAGGTCGGTTGAAAGTCATGGGCAAAGCGCCGTATGCACATGAGGTGATGGAGGCCGCGAAAGGCGCGAACGGGGAGCCAGCCGCCCACGGTTTCATCGTGCAAGCCACCATCTCCAAAGGCACCATCAGCGCCATCGACACCCGCGCCGCCGAGCGCGCACCCGGCGTGCTGCTGGTGATGACGCACCTGAACGTGCCCAAGCAAGCAGCGTGGGGCCCGCTGGAGCTGCCTGACCGCTACGCCCGCTCCATTCCACAGCTTGGTTCCGACAAGATTGAGTACTACGGCCAGCCCGTGGCTTTTGTGGTGGCCACGTCGTTCGAGCAGGCGCGCTCTGCGTCGCACCTCATTAAATTGGTGTACGCAGTCGCTGCTGGCGAGCACGACATGCAAAGCCAATTAGCCAAGTCTGAGCTGCAGAAAGAGTTTTTTGGCGAAAAGCTGGTCGATGGTTCCCAGGAAGATTTTGACAAAGCATTTTCAAGCGCCGCCGTCACCGTGGACAGTCGCTTCACCACCTCCGCGCATGCCGCTGCACCCATGGAGCCGCCTGCCACGCTGGCTTACTGGGAGGGCAACAAGCTCACGGTGCATTGCTCGGCGCAACTGATCAACAGCGCGCAAACCGGCGTAGCCTCGACCTTACAAATTCCACCCGGCAATGTTCGCGTGGTCAGCCGCTACATCGGTGGTGGCTTTGGCAGCAAGCTGCCGATTTACGGCGACGTGATTTTGTCTGCACTTGCCGCCCGCGCCCTGGGTCGGCCGGTGAAAACCGCACTGACGCGACAGCAGATGTTTCACATCACCTCTCACCGCAGCGACACCCTGCAACGCTTGCGTCTGGGGGCTTCTGCCGATGGCAAGTTGGCAGCTGTCGGTCACGAAGCATGGGCCAACAGCGCGCGGTACGACAATTTTTTTGAGCCCTCGGCCTTGCAAACACGCTTGTTGTATGCAGCGCCAGCGCGCTACACGCCGCACTACCTGGTCAAGCTGGACCTGCCGGTTTCAGACTCCACCCGCGCGCCCGGTGAAGCGGTGGGCATGCTGGCCATTGAAGTGGCCATGGACGAGCTGGCCGAAAAACTGAAGCTGGACCCCATTGAGCTGCGCCTGCGCAACGAACCCACGCAAGACCTGGACAAGAACATCCCATTTTCCAGCCGCAATCTGGTGGCTTGCATGAAAGACGGCGCCACCCGCTTCGGTTGGAACCAGCGCAGCGCCATCCCCGCACAAAAGCGTGATGGCCGCTGGCTGGTGGGCATGGGTATGGCAGCGGCCATTCGCTCTAACGTGATGATGCCGTCCAAGTGTGCCGTGGCCCTGGACCGCCAGGGGGTGCTGACCGTAAAAATGGCCATGACCGACATCGGCACCGGTAGCTACACCGTGCTCACGCAAATTGCCGCCGAGATGATGGGCCTGCCTATTGAGCGGGTGCGCGTGGAACTGGGCGACAGCAACTTCCCGGCCACACCCGGCTCCGGCGGTTCATGGGGCGCGGCCAGCTCGGGCTCAGGCTTGTTTGATGCGTGTACCAACTTGCGTGAAAAACTCGCCACCAAGATGGGCGTGAAGGTGGCCGATGCGACCTTTGCCAACGGCAGTGTGTCCAGCGCCGGCAAGACCGAAACGCTGGGTGAGTTGGCAGGCACGCTGGGCATTGAAGCCAGCGGCGACATTGCACCGGGCGCCATGGCCAAGCAGTTTTCGCAGCAGGCTTATGGTGCGCATTTCGCTGAAGTGGGCGTAAACATCGACACCGGCGAAACCCGGGTTCGCCGCTTGCTGGGCGTGTTTGCCGCCGGGCGAATCCTCAACGAGAAAACAGCCAAAAGCCAGATCAGCGGTGCCATGATTTGGGGCGTGGGCTCGACTTTGCACGAAGACGCGGTGATCGACAAACGCGATGGCCATTTCGTCAACCACGATCTGGCCGAGTATCACGTGCCCTCGCATGCTGACATTCCGAAAATCGACGTGCATTTTCTGACCGAGGTGGACGACAAAACCAACCCACTCAAAATCAAAGGCGTCGGTGAGTTGGGCATTTGCGGCGCTGGCGCTGCAGTGGCCAATGCGGTCTACAACGCGACGGGCGTGCGCATTCGAGAGTTTCCGATCACCCTGGACAAGGTGCTGGCGGGTTTGGAAAAGCGTCAACTGGCGTGAGAACTTTTTATGGATGCTGTTTGAATCGCTATAAAGTTAATAGCTGCTTGAGCAGTATTCAAAAGGGTTGCAGACCGATTTGACCTGATTGGACGCATGCTACAGATGCAACAAACCCGTCATTCCCGCGCAGGCAGGAATGCACCTTCTGCGCATCTCAATTCCTTGCTACTGGAAGAGCGGTCATTTTTTGTACGTAACGACTTCGCCGGAGATTTTCACAACATCCGCGTTCTCTAATTTTTGTAACACGCTGTCAATATTTTCTGCCGTGCTGTCTTTGCCCAACTGCGCGCGAACATGGCGCAACAACGATTTAAGTTTGGACGGGGCATTTGCGCCCATTTTTGCCAACCCTTTTCTTATGCGACTGAATTGCACTTCGGCTATCGCAGGGGCTTTTGTGGCAGTCGCGGACCGTGAAAGAGCCATAAATCGGTAAAACCAGGTTCCAGTTTGGCTAATTGGTCCAGCGTGGGTTGAACATTCTCAAAATCCCACAGCACATGCAGTTTTTCCACGATCGATTCCTCCCTGTTAACTGGGCGACCAGAACGCACAAACTTTCTTCGCGCAGCCATATCGCTGACCGTGAGGTAAACATGCATGGCGCGCGTCATGGCGGCAAATGGCTGATCGGCTACTTACCTGTTGAATTTGCGCAAGGCTGGCGCACGGTGCTGCATTCAGTAAGCTTGCTACGAATTTAGTAGCTGTTTGAGCAATTTCTATAAGGGCTGGGAGCTGAAAACGATCTCATTTGACACGCACAACACCGCTTTAAAATTCAGGCCATGCATATTCATATCCTCGGTATTTGCGGCACCTTCATGGGTGGTTTGGCGGCGTTGGCGCGGGAGGCGGGACACCGGGTGACGGGGTGTGACGCGGGGGTGTATCCGCCGATGAGCGACCAGCTGCGCGCATTGGGCATTGAGTTGATTGAGGGCTTTGGCGCTGAGCAGTTGGCCATGAAGCCCGACGTGTGGGTCGTGGGCAATGTGGTGTCGCGTGCCCGCGCTGCCGACGGCACCCCCAAGTTCCCGCTGATGGAAGCCATTTTGGACAGTGGCGCGCGCTACACCAGCGGGCCGCAGTGGCTGGCAGAAAACGTGTTGCACGGGCGGCATGTGCTGGCGGTGGCAGGCACGCATGGCAAAACCACCACCACCTCGATGCTGGTCTGGGTGCTGGAATGTGCGGGGTTGCAGCCGGGGTTTCTGGTGGGGGGCGTGCCGTTGAATTTCGGGGTATCGGCACGTGCCCCCACGCTTGCCGCTTCGCGTACTGCGCTGCCCCCCGAAGGAGAGCGTTTCGCCTTGGGGCGGCCCGGCGCCGAAACAGGTGCCCGCATGATTGGCACTAATTCTTGTTTCGTGATTGAAGCCGACGAATACGACACCGCCTTCTTCGACAAACGCAGCAAGTTCGTGCACTACCGCCCCCGCACCGCGGTGCTGAACAACCTGGAGTTTGACCACGCCGATATTTTTGACGACCTCGCGGCGATTGAGCGCCAGTTTCACCACCTGGTGCGCACCGTGCCGCCATCGGGGCGCGTGGTGGTCAATGGGCGGGAAGACAGCCTGGCGCGGGTGCTGAAAACAGGTTGCTGGAGCGAGGTGCGCAGCTTCGGCGCAGCGGGAAGTGACTTCACCGCCCAAGGCGAGCCGCACGACTTTGCCGTGCTGCATCAGGGCGAGGCGGTGGGTCGCGTGCAATGGCGTTTGAGCGGCGTGCACAACCAGCTGAACGCGCTGGCCGCCATCGCCGCCGCTGAGCATGTGGGCGTGCCGCCTGCGCATGCGTGCGAGGCGCTGGGGAGCTTTCAAAACGTCAAGCGCCGCATGGAGGTGCGCGGCGTGGTGCCACTT
>JAYUXO010000037.1:0-5565 GCA_043753505.1 Comamonadaceae bacterium | reverse complement strand
CATCAAAGTCCGGGTATTTGGTTTCAACGACTACCACGGTCAACTCGAAGCCGCTGGCACTTTCGGCAACAACCTTAGCGTGCCCGCTGCTGACCGCCCACCCGTGGGCGGCGCGGACTTTCTGGCCGCACACATCGCCGAGCTGAAAAAGCAAAATCCCAACAACGTGGTGGTGGGCGCGGGTGACTTTATTGGTGCCACACCACTGATCTCTTCGCTGTTCAATGACGAACCCGCCATCGAAACCCTGAATCGCATCGGCCTTGAGTTCAACGCGGTGGGAAACCACGAATTTGATCGGGGCTCTGCCGAGCTGCTGCGCCTGCAAAACGGCGGCTGCCGCGTGGTGGGCGGTGTGCAAGACCCCAACAGTTGTAAAGGTGCATCGGTGGGCACCCCCGTGCCATACGAAGGCGCCAAGTTCAAGTGGCTGTCGGCCAACGTGGTGTCTACCGCCACCGGCCGCACCCTGCTGCCTGCTTACGGCATCAAGGAATTCAACGGCGTGAAAGTCGCATTCATCGGCATGACGCTGAGGGCTACGCCCACCATCGTCACGCCCACGGGCGTAGCCGGTCTGGAATTTCGCGACGAAGCCGCCACAGTGAATGCCTTGATTCCTGAGCTGCGCGCACAAGGCATCGAATCCATCGTGGTCATGGTTCACCAGGGTGGTTCTCAAACACCTGGCCTAGGCGATATCAATGGCTGCGAAGGTGGTTTGGCAAACTCTGACATCGCCAACATCGTCAAGCAGTTGGACAACGCTGTGGACTTGGTCGTGAGCGGCCACAGCCATCAGGTTTACAACTGCAAGCTGCCCAACGTGACCGGCCGCAGCATTCCCGTGACCAGCGCCGCTTCGCAGGGACGCGTACTGTCCGACATTGAACTGACTATTAACCCCGCCACCCGTGACGTGACCAGTGCCAGTGCCACGAACCGCTTGGTCGTTCGCAACAACCCGGCCATTCCAGCCAACCCGGTGATCGCCAAAATCATTGCTGACTACGGCACCCTGATCGCACCGATTGCGAACGTGGTGATTGGCTCGATTGCAACAGCGGTGCCCAACACCATCAACGGCTCATGTAACAACCCTGCGGGCAGCCTGATTGCTGATGCCCAGCTGGCCGCCACATCGCCGGCAAATTTCGGCGGCGCCGTGGTGGCCTTCATCAACGCGGGCGGCGTGCGTGATGCGGGTTTCACCTTCCCCTCCAGCGCCGCCAACGAAGGCGACGGCAACATCACCTACCGGGAAGCCTTCACGGTGCAGCCCTTCGGCAACAGCCTAGTCACTCTCTCGCTGACCACCGTTGATTTGAAAGATTTTCTGGAAGGGCAGTTGGCCGGTTGCTCGGGTCAGAGTGCCACCACCACCCGCTTCGCGCTGCCATCTGCTGGATTCAAATACAACTGGGACGGTGCCAAAACCTGCGGCACGCGCATCAGCAACGTGACACTGCGTACCGGCACCACCACTGAAACTCTGGTGGACACCGCTGGCGTGGTGCAAAACCCCACCAAAACCTACCGCATTACCGTCAATAACTTCATGGCTGACGGCGGCGACGGGTATGCAGTCCTGCGGGACAAAGGCACCAACCGATTGGGCGGCGCACAAGATATTGATGCATTGGTGGCCTACATGAATGCCAATTTCAAGGCACCTAAGCCCGCCTACGCGCCTGGTAGCGACCCCGCAGACGCTGGCAGCGCACGCATCAACCGCTTGAACAGCACCAGCGCCGTCTGCCCACGCGGCGCGAACACCAACGAGTGAGCCGATTGCGCATTTTTTTAGCTGGCCTTCTCAACGCCCCCGGCCCGCGCCGGGGGCGTTGTGTTTTGTGAAAGACATTTCGTGTACCGACTACTGTTTTGCGGTGTGCTGCTAGCCAGCAGCGTGCAGGCCACCCCGACGACCCCCGCCCCCACCAGCAACGACAAGCTGCGCCAGTTCATGGAACAGGTGCGCCCCCAGCCGAGCGCCAGCCAGGCGGGTGGCAACGCGGTGCGCGCAGCCGCCAAAGTCACACCCGAGCAATTGCAGGAGCGGGCTGATTTACTGAAAAAAGGCGAAGCAGCTTTGGCCAGCATGCAGTTGGAACCCGCGCTCATGGCCTTTGAACGCGCCGCCAATATCCTGCATGCGGCAGACACCGAAATTGCCCTGGTGCGCACTTACATGCAATACGGCCAGTACCGCCGCGCCTTGGCCTCGGGTGCCCACACCGCAGGCGCGCATCTGGATGTGGTCGGCGGCTCGGCCCTGTATGCCTGGTTGCTGCATCTGGGCGCACAAACGGCTGTGGCCCAGCGGCTGATGGCCGAGACGGAAGGCCGCATGCCCGGCAATAAGGCCCTGGCACAGGTACAGCGGCAACTTTCGTCCGGCCAACCGGTGGCCACTGGTGACATGCTGAACCCACCCACGCGCCTGGCACCGTATGGCTTTGCGCAAGGCATCCCGGCTGCCGCACGGGTGGTCGGCAGCGCGGTACTCCTGCACAGCGGCAAACAGGCCCTGGTGCCGCTGGCCTTGCTGCCAAAGGCCGCAAGCAAGTTCTGGCTGCGAAACGGGATGGGTCAGCTCGCCGAGGGCAAGGTAGGCAAGCGCCTGCCCGCTACCGGCGTGGCCCTGGTCTCCCTCGGCCAAGCAATGCCAGTGCCGGATGGCTACTGGATCGCCGACAAAGAGCCCTTCCCCGGCACTCCTGGCTATGCGGTGGAATACGTGGCGATGCCGGCGACTGCCAACGACGCCGCCCCCGCCTGGCCGTTGCTGCGGCTGGGATTTTTAGGCGGCATGGTTACTCCCACAGGCAACGAACGCGTACTGGGCATCGACATGCCCGCCGGCCCGCGAGGCGGACCGGTGTTTGACGGGGCGGGCCGGTTGGCTGGCATGGCACTACGCGGAAAAGCGGGCGCCGCGGATCAGTTCGTTCCCGCCACGCAGCTACAAAAAGCGATGGGTAAACCACTCGGTCCGGGAATGCCTGCGGCAGGCATTGACGCCAAATCAACAGCTGACCGAATTTACGAAAATAGTTTGAAAATCAGCCTGCAGGTTGTCGCCGTACCTTGAGATGTCAGGTTGCACGATCGCGATGCAATTGCTATGTAATCGATAGCTGCTTGAGCAATATCTGCAAGGGCTACAGGCTGTTTCTTTAAGAAAACGATGCAAACAGAAAACAGCCTGCGTCATTCAAGTCCGTTTCGGATCCGGATACAGCCAGCCTTTCAACCCGTACAAGCCCAGCCGGTCAAACGGTTTCCACAAGCCGTCGGGCTGAGCCAGTCGGTCGGCTAAAGCCCACCAGGCGCTGGGGTTCAAGCCGATGCCGACATGGCTGGCAAATACCTCGATGTTTTCGGTGTGCGGGTTGTGGCTGCTAGCCGCCTGAATGCTGCCTTTCCAGGCCACGATGCCGTCTGTGCGTGAGAACAGGCTGGTGGTGGGCACCGGTGGCGCTTCGGACAAATTGAAGTGGTCGGATTCGCGGTGGATATCGCGGCCGCTGGTGAGCTGGTACACGCGCCACGCACGGGTGGACTTGGGTGTGCCGGCAAACGGCGTACCGAGCGTGATCACGCCGCGCACCATGTGAGGCAGTTCTTTGGCCAGCTCCCTGGCGTAAATGCCACCCAGGCTCCAGCCAATCAGGCTGACTTTACGGCCGCTTTTTTCATAGGCGCGAGCCAGCAGGTCTTTGGCACCGGCCAGCACGCCCGCACGAGGCCCAAAGTTAATGCCCTGGCTCCAGCCCTGTGTCTGGTAGCCCAGCGAGTCCAGGTACCGGCGCATGGGCATGGTGGCTGCATCGCTGGAGGCCAGGCCCGGAAACACCACCACGGCATGCCCGTCAGATGACTTGGCTTGCTGGAGCAACGGCCACGACGGCAGCACGGCGCTGAATTCCCAGAACGCCCGGAACTCCATCGCCAGCAGAGCCAGACTGGGCGGCGACATGAGCGGCGACAGGAGCGGCGATATGGGCACCTGAGTGTCTTGAATGTTCTCGGTTTCGAGTTTGCGCCGAGTTGCGCGCTTGCTTGCGTTTAAGGAGGTGGCCATCAGCATGGTGTCGTTTGAAACTGGAAAATGTCTGTCATCACGGTAGCAGTTTTAGGGGCAGCAGCGGGTGAGCACAGACGGTCACTGAGGCCTAGCCCGATGTTTATCGTCACGTGGGTGACGTGAAATTTAGTGGTTACTACTGATTTTGCAACTGAGTGTGCTGGTTTCACCGGGGCTGCACCATGAGCCGACATGAACCTCAACGATCCTGGGCGGACACGCCGCAGCAACAGCCGCCGCACGAATTCCAGTGAAGAGAGCACCCGCAAAAACCCACGTCTCGTTACCAACTACCTGATTGAGTTAGTGGTTTTTTGTGACGTACGTCACAACCCCTACTTGCGCGCAATTTAGTCTGGGCGTAAGTTTCACGTTCCAAGCTCGGCAGTCACAATTTCAGGACGATGTCTCCATGACCTGGCTCAAAACCACACTGCGCAACAGCATTTACAGCCTGCTTGGCGGTGCTGCGTCAGCAGAGCCCACGACATCGATCATGCAAAGCAGCGTCGAGGACATCCGTGCGGCCATGCACCATGCGCTGGGGCATGACGGTGAGGAACGTTTTGTGGCAGTGACCCGCCGGATTCGCTATGCAAACGACATTCAAGGCTTGTGGTACGTCCGCGGCGAACTCATGGCCGCGCTGTCGGCCATGCACGGAGAAGCGGCAGCGCGTGCCATGATTGCTGAAATTTCCGGGCTTTTTCAGGGCTTGTTGCCCTCGGGCCTGTCTACAAGCTCAGGTCGCCCCACAGGATCAAGGCATCCCGCCCCTCGGTGATCAGCCTCACCCGGGCTCCCACCGGCAGCAACACCTTGGTGGGCACATGGCCGAAAGGCAAGCCGGTTAACACCGGTATTTTTAGTTGGGATTGAAGCCAGCTCACCACCGCCTGGAATTGAAAACCTTTGTCGTGCGAACCCAGTTGGTAGCCGGTGAACTGCCCTAACACCACCGCTTGTTGCTTGGCCAAAATGCCTGCATGCAGCAACTGGCTCAGCATGCGCTCGACGCGATACGGGTGTTCATTGACGTCTTCCAGAAACAACACGCCGCGTTGAATTTCGGGTAGGTAGGGTGTGCCCACCAGCGCGCTGACCACACACAGGTTGCCACCCCAAAGAACTGCGTTTTTTATATTAAATTCGCCTGTAGCCCTTTTAGATACAGCTGAAGCAGCTATTGAATCAGGAGCGCTTTTAGCACGCCTTTGGGGTGCAGGCAGCCGCCAGCCGGTACCTTCGCCCTGCCCTGCCAGCAAGTCGTCAAAGCAGGCTTGCATGATTTCATCGGGCTCACCCTCCACACCAAAATCTGCCGTGAGTGCAGGCCCGGCCCAGGTCACGGCACCTGTTTTGGCGAGCAAGGCCATTTGCAGGGCTGTGAAGTCGCTCAAGCCCACAAACTGCGTCCCCCGCTCGATGGCTTTGGCGATCGCTTTATAAGCAATGGCGGGAAGGATGCGCGTGAG
>JAYUXO010000036.1:0-5568 GCA_043753505.1 Comamonadaceae bacterium | reverse complement strand
TTTTCTTTTTAACCACCGACTGTTTCAGTTGGTTCAAGCGGAGCTTTTTATGAAGTCAACCTGGATTGATTCCCCTCGGTGGAGTACCGCTTCTTTTGGTGGTGTAAACGCTGATACGTCGCCAGGGGAACTGTCCGCGTTGGGCGATCACATGGCGATGTGTAAAAACTTGAGTGGCAGCTTCTTTTCTGCTCAGTGCATGGCGCAAGCCGTACATGGCTTCGTGGCATCTCGAATGGTCACCAGCCTGCTCGTTGCAGCTGTGCTCATGGGTGCGGCTGCATTGATCCTGTAACCCATGGCGAAAGGCGCCGCGTTGGGCAGCCTGCAACAACTGGTACCCGCCGCGCAGCCTGCTTTGGTCCACATTCTGGACAGCGCCCGGGGAGCAATTGACCCGCCGATCCGTTCGGAAATTTTTGGCCTGCAGCGCTTTATCCAACACGGGCGCAGCCTGGGTCTGACCCACCGGGCCGCGCCTGCAGGCGCGGGTGCCAGCACTTTTTTTCCGCGGTTGAACAGCAATATTCGCGCGCTGCGCCAAGCCTATCAGTACATCGGGGAGCAGGCTTCAACCGGCTACGACATCAGCCCTGCAGCCGAATGGTTGTTGGGCAACTTTCACCTGATAGATGCGCAGCTGCAGGAGGTGCACGGTGGTTTGCCGCTGCGCTACTTTCGCGCGTTGCCTGTGTTGCTTGACGAACCGCTGGCCGGCCTGCCCCGGGTATACAGCGTTGCTTGGGCTTTTGTAGCGCATACCGATGGCGCATTTGACGAAGAATTATTGGTGCAGTTTTTATGTGCCTATCAGGAAACCCGGGATTTGAATTTGGGCGAGGTATGGGCCTTGCCCAACACCCTGCGCGTGGTGTTGATCGAGAACCTGCGACGTCTGGCCGAGCGGGTAGCGGCCAGCAAGGCCGCTCGCCAGGTGGCCAATCTGTGTAGTGACGCGTTGCCCAGCTTTACCGTGGCCACACTGGATCGGCTGCTTGCCATGCTGGATGCACGCGGTGTGGGCCTTACGTTCCTCGTGCAACTGGCCCAGCGCCTGCAAGACCAGCAAGGTCCCGCTGACGCATCCATCCATGCGCCTTATCACCAATGGGTGCAATACCAGTGGGTGGCGCGCCAGTTGCCCACGCTGTCCATCATTCAGACTCAGCAGGAGGCTGACCAGGCCGCCAATAATTTGAGCGTGAGCAATGCCGTGACTTCGCTGCGAGCCATTGGAGATGCTGACTGGCCGAGCATTGTGGCGCGGGCCAGCGCGTTGATGCGCTTGATGCTGAGCTCGCCACAATTTGAAGCCGAGCACACCGCCACGCGCGACCAGACATTGCACGGCATCGAGAAGCTGGCGCGTCGCACCGGACGCAGTGAAAACGACGTGGCTCAAGCACTGATAGCGCTTTTGCAGACGGCGGCGGACCCGCACACGGGCCGGGTTCGCGGCGCACAACACTGGATCGCCGGTGCGGGCCATGCCGAGCTGGTTTCAGCGCTGGGTATTGCCAGCAGTGGTGTCAGCCGCTGGGCCGATCGATTGCGTGGACAAAGCCGTCGGCTATGGCTGGTCTATCTAGGCGCAGTGCTCATGGGCACGTTGCTGGTGGTGTTGTTGTCCGTGATGACCAGTGCAACGCAAGCCAGCCGTGGGTTGGCTCGCAGCCTGTCGTTGGCAGGCAGCGGGGATTTCACGGGTTTCGCCACCGATACGGGCTCTATGTTGTTAGGGTTGTTCGCGATAGGTTTGATGCTGGTTGTGACATCTGAATGGGTGGTGGCGGTGATCAACCGCCTCATCAGCGAGTCAGTCCCGCCACAGCATTTGGCCCGGCTGGCTTTCACAGATGGCATACCGCCCGAACATCGGGTGCTGGTGGTCATTCCGGCCCTGCTCACGGACCCAGCATCCATTCAGGCGTTGGCGCACCGGCTGCGCTTGCACTTTCTGGCCAATCCGGAGCAAAACGCCCAGTTTGCGCTGCTCACCGATTGGGTGGACGCTCACACTGAACAGACCACCCATGACCGTTCATTGCTTGACTGCGCCATCCGTGAGGTCACTGCACTCAATGCCTTGCACCCTATGCCGTCTGGTGCACTCACAGAAGTTCCGCGATTCATCGTGTTGCATCGATCGCGCACATTCTGCGAGAGCGAGCAGCGATGGATTGGCTGGGAGCGCAAACGCGGCAAGCTGGAGCAATTGGTTGCACTGCTTGCAAGACAGCTGGTGCCGGGCACCGCGGTTGACACCGCCAGGCATCGGGTATTTGCAGAGCTGGGCGCGCTGTCGCGCATTGCAACCCACACCCCTTACGTTGTCACGCTGGACAGCGACACCGAGCTACCTCCCGGGCGTCTGCGTGAGTTAGTGGGCGTGGCGGCCCACCCGCACAACCAGCCGCAGCTGGATACCGCCGGCCGCCGCGTGGTGCATGGCTATGGCATCTTGCAGCCGCGTGTAGCGGTGCCGCTGCCCACCGTACACGCGGCATTGGGTGGGGTGAACCCACGACCCACTCTGTTTCACGCGTTGTTTGCCGGGCAGTGCGGCATCGACCCCTACAGCGCTGCCACCTCCGAGGTCTACCAGGACTTGTTTGACGAGGGCACTTTTACAGGTAAAGGATTGCTGCATGTCCAGGCTGTTCATGCGGTGTTGGGTGGTCGTCTGCCGCAAAACCGTGTGCTCAGCCACGACTTGCTGGAGGGGTCGATGGCGCGTTGCGCGGCAGTCAGCGACATCACACTTGTTGAAGATGCGCCCTTTCATTCCGATGTGGCTGCGTCACGCCAACATCGCTGGATGCGGGGCGACTGGCAGCTGCTGCCGTTTTTGCTGTCATCAGGAAGGCGAAAGAACGGCGGTGCGATCAGCGTCATCAACCGCTGGAAGATGTTTGACAACCTGCGTCGCTCGATGGTGGCACCGGCGAGCCTGGCTTTGCTGATATGCGCGCTGGCAGGCGTCACGGTCTCGCCTGCTGCGGCGGTCGCGTTGGTACTGGCGACTTACATGGCCGGCCCGCTGATGGGCGCCGTAGCCGGTTTTTCACCCAGCCGGGATGACATTGCCAAGCGCCACTTTTACCGACAGGCCTTTATGGACCTGGTTCGCACCATACTGGGCGCGCTGTGGCATGGGGCGCAGCTCCTGCACCATGCGCGCCTGGCGTTGGATGCTGTGGTGCGTGCGCTGTACCGGCTGTACGTAAGCCATCGTCTCCTGCTGCAATGGACGACTGCAGCAGCAGCGCAGGCCAGTGCCAGTACCGCGCTATCCACCTTGGTGCGCCAGCACCGGGCCACGTCGCTGCTGGCTTTGTTGCTCTTGACTGCGTTGCTCGTGAGCCGAACGCCACATCCCTGGCTTGCCGGCGTTTTGTGCGGCTTGTGGGCGCTGTCGCCGGTGTGGACCTGGTGGGTCAGCCGCAGCCCGCCTGCGTCCGAGTCGGCACAATTAACGGCTGCCGAACGAACTGCTTTTGAGAGCATTGCGCGTGACACTTGGCGTTTTTTCGAGCGCTGCGTGAACGAGCAAACCAACGCGTTGCCGCCGGACAATCTGCAAATCACACCTCATGAGACGGTGGCTAACCGCACCTCGCCCACCAACATCGGGCTGTATTTGCTCAGCGCTGCCTGTGCCAGACGCTTTGGCTGGATTGACACACTGGACCTTCTGTCGCGCCTGGACGCCACGCTGGCCACGTTGGACCGATTGCAGCGCCACCGCGGACACTTTTTGAATTGGTACGACACCAGTACCTGTGCACCGCTGATGCCCATGTATGTTTCCACGGTGGACAGCGGCAACCTCAGCGGCCACCTTTTGGCTGTGGCGCAGGCATGCCTCGAACTGTCGGCGCAGGAGGCTTTACACGCTGAACGTTTGATACAGATGGCCGCACGTCTGGAAGGAGTCGCGTGGGCAGCCGAGTTTGGTTTTCTGTATAGCCGCAGGCGTCGCTTGCTGCACATTGGTTACCGGGTGGCCGAACAGCAGATGGATTCCGGTTTTTATGACCTGCTGGCTTCTGAATCGCGCTTGACCAGCTTGCTGGCCATTGCCAAAGGCGACGTGCCGGTGCGCCACTGGAGCGCCTTGGGTCGGCCGTTTTATGCGGTCGGCACGCAGGTCGGGCTGCGCTCGTGGTCTGGCTCCATGTTTGAATACCTCATGCCCACTCTGGTTCTGGACGAGCCCCAGGGCAGTGTGTTGCAGCAGGCCTGCCGCGCCGCACTGGCGGAACAAATGGCGTTTGCACGCGCACACAATGTACCGTGGGGCATTTCAGAGTCTGCTTACGCCGGGCGTGACCACACCCTGGCCTATCAATACGCACCGCAGGGCGTGCCGCGTCTGGCGTTGCGGCGCACTCCGCCAAGTGACTTGGTGGTGGCACCCTACGCCACCGCACTGGCGGCCCAGATCTGCCCGTCTCTGGCCGCTACTAATTTTGTAGCTTTACAAGCCCTGTCAGCAAGGGGTGCTTACGGTTTCATTGAAGCACTGGACTACAGCCCGGCGCAACAGACCCAGCCGGTGGTGGCCGGACAGGCCAGCCCCTTCATGCCAGTCGATACGTTTATGGCCCACCATCAGGGCATGACCATCGTGGCATTGGCCAATGTGCTGTTGGGCGGCGTCGCGCAGCGCTGGGGCATGGCCAATGCCTATCTGCAAGCTGTTGCGCCTTTGCTGCATGAGCGGGCGCCGCGTGAAATTTCAGTGCTGCACATGCTGCCAGCGGTCGCAACATCGCAAGCGGTGCAACAGCGCGCGCCCGGCTTGCTTCGTGATGTGCTGCCGGGACACACTGCGTTGCAGCCCACGCATTTGTTGTCCAACGGGCGCTACAGCGTGACCCTGCGTGCCAACGGCGCAGGTTACAGCCGCTGGGGCACCAGTGGCACAACTGTGGGCATCACCCGCTCGCGCGATGATGCGCTGACGGATGCGTGTGGCAGCTTCTTTTACCTGCGCATGCTGGACGCAACACCCCGTAAGAGTGCCGGCTTGTATTCACTCTCGCATCACCCCGCGCCAGACCCGGCTGCGCACTATGAGAGCACTTTCCACGCTGACCGGGTGTGCCTTAGCGCCAGTTGGCCGCTGCTGCGCGCGCTGACCACCACTTGGGTCAGCCCGGAAGACGACATTGAATTTCGCCGCGTGGAGCTGCACAACCGCAGCTTCGAGGCGATGGATCTGGAGCTGATTTCAGCGTTTGACATCACACTGGCCGACCCTCGCGCCGACGAGGCGCACCCGGCGTTTAGCGGCATGTTTGTGCGCGCGCAATGGGTGGCAGCGCACCAGGCGTTGGTGTTCGAGCGCAAGCCCCGGCTGGCCACAGAGGGTGGCATGCACGCGGCGCATTTTTTAACCGATGTGCACGCCCAGGTGGCGCAGGTGCGCATACAGACCGACCGATTGCTTTGGCTGGGCCGCAACCGCAACGCCAGCCAGGCCGCGGGGCAGCTTGCACAAACACCAACGCCTTCCGCTGCACCGGTGGACAGCGCATCGCCTGACGTAGCGGCTGACCTGGA
>JAYUXO010000035.1:0-2202 GCA_043753505.1 Comamonadaceae bacterium | reverse complement strand
TTTTAGCCGCGGGGGTTTTTGCAGCAGCGGTTTTTGCAGCAGGTGCGGCCTTGCCGCCTTTGGCACTCTTTGCAGGCGCAGCGGCTGCGACAACAGCCGCTGGATCAGGTACTTCTTCTGCAATGGCCACCACCGACACCAGCACCGGATTGACTTTGCCGCGGGTAATCGCAACCACGCCTTTGGGCAATTTGATGTCGTTCAAGTGCAGTGAACTGCCTTTCTTGAGCGCAGACAGATCAACCGCGATGAACTCAGGCAGATCCGACGGCAAGCACGTCACTTGTAGTTCGGACACGATGTGGTTGACCATACAGTTATCGGTCTTCACCGCTGGCGAGTTTTCTTCGCCGCTGTAGTGCAGAGGCACCTTCATGGTCAGTTTGGTTTTGGCATCGACGCGTTGAAAGTCAATATGCAGCACTTGTTGCTTATACGGGTGGTATTGAACATCTCGAAGCAGCACGGGACTGGTTTGGCCGACGTATTCCATCTCAAGTACGGTAGCGTGAAAAGCTTCTTTTTTCAAGGCATGCCAAAGAGCATTGTGATCCAGCTCAATCATCAGAGGCTGGCCTTCTCCGCCGTAGACGATGCCTGGTGTTTTACCAGTAATGCGAAGACGGCGGCTCGCACCCGTCCCCTGCAAAGCGCGCTCAAAAGCGACAAATTTCATGAATAACTCCAAATAAGGAACCCACCGCGACCAGTGTGATTCCGTTCAAAAAAAGGCTCCATTAGAAGCCGCCAAATGCCTCAGAACAGGTTGTCCTGATCCGAAAACAAACTCATCACCGACTCGCCTTTGGAAATGCGCTGAATCGTCTCTGCTATCAGCGGTGCCACGGAGAGCTGGCGAATTTTTTTGCAGGCGCGGGCTGCGTCGTTCAAAGGGATGGTGTTGGTCACCACCACCTCGTCGAGCGCGCCGCCTTTGGTGATGCGCTCGATAGCAGGACCGGAAAAAATAGGGTGGGTGCAATAGGCATAAACTTTTTTAGCACCGCGCTCTTTGAGCACTTCAGCAGCTTTGACCAGCGTGCCGGCTGTGTCGATCATGTCGTCCATCACCACGCAGTTTCGACCATCGATTTCGCCGATGACATGCATGACCTCACTCACATTGGCACGGGGACGGCGTTTGTCGATGATGGCCATGTCGCAATTCAATTGTTTGGCAAGCGCCCGGGCCCGCACCACGCCACCCACGTCGGGCGACACGACGATGAGATCGTCATAGTTACGTTGCCGCAGATCGCCCAATAACACGGGAGACGCATAGATGTTGTCAACCGGTATATCGAAAAAACCCTGAATCTGATCCGCGTGCAAATCCATGGTGAGCACCCGTGCCACTCCCGCTGTTTGCAGCAGGTCGGCTACCACTTTGGCAGAAATTGGCACACGTGCCGAGCGTGGTCGGCGGTCTTGCCGGGCATACCCAAAGTAAGGAATGACCGCGCTGATACGCTCGGCCGACGCACGCTTGAGTGCGTCCACCATGAACAGCAACTCCATCAAATTTTCATTGGTGGGCGCGCAGGTGGATTGCACGACAAACACGTCGCGCGCTCTGACGTTCTGAGTGATTTCAACAGTAACCTCGCCGTCTGAAAATCGGCCTACATTGGCCGAACCCAGCGAGATCCCCAGGTGATGTGCAATCTCGGCAGCCAGACCCGGGTTGGCGTTGCCGGTAAAAACCATGAAATCGGGATGTTGTGGGGCTTGCATAGTCAGCGTTTGAGCGGCAGTTGTAGCGGCGTTTGTAACAGCCTGCGGCTGAAAATGCGTCATCGGTCCAGTGGTCGAAATTCCGACCCCATCTGGGGATCGGATGTTCACAGAATAATCTGGCAGGGGAAGAAGGATTCGAACCTTCGCATGCTGGAATCAAAATCCAGTGCCTTAACCAACTTGGCGACTCCCCTACACGGGTTGACAGCTAAATACTGCCAACCGATAAACTTTCGCTGACTGCCCAATCCACAAGAGGATGAGCCATCAGACTATTACACAACCTGAGTTGACACCCGCTTGGAGCAGTTAACAACTCAATATCCTGCGATACCTGTGCAAACACCGCGCTTCCTGAGCCCGTCATCCGACCACTAAGCCCCTGTGCTGCCAGCCACTCAAGGGCTTGGCTCACGCCCGGGCACAGCCTTTGGGCAACGGGCTGCAAGTCGTTACGGCCAAAAC
>JAYUXO010000034.1:0-2216 GCA_043753505.1 Comamonadaceae bacterium | reverse complement strand
CAGTATTGGTAGGGGCTTAAGAGCCGTTTAGTCCCTAGATGTTGGGGTTTTCTTCCTTCTCCTCCCGGGGGTAGGCAGGGCTGCGGGCATGTGTGTGATGTGTTTCCTCCAGCGGGAGAAGTGGCCTGATTTGTTTCCCCCGGCGGGGTAATGCACGGAACCCTGCCCATTACCTGTGGTTTCTACACCCTGTTTTTCTTGCCAAAGCAACGAAATGCAAGTTGTAATACTTATGTCGGTGTGCAACACAGCAAACACCAGTACTTCTCAAGCAATTTCTACAGGAGAGCATGAATGAAAAAAAATCGTGTGGCCATCTGCGCGGCCTTGGCGGTGGGAATCGGTGCCGTGAATCTGGTCCAGGCCAACGTGCTGCGTGACGACGGAGCCAGCACGATCTCCAGCACCGGATCGGGGGCGCCAGGCGGCATTGGCCGCCAAACCCTGCTGCCCGGTGGCATCGGTCACCAACTCATCATTCCTTACTACAACGTACAGGCGGGCAACGCCACACTGATCAATCTGGTCAACACCGATTCAACCAACGGCAAGGCCGTCAAGGTCCGCTTTCGCGGCGCGTCCAACTCCGATGACGTGTATGACTTTCAGGTCTACATGTCGCCCGGAGACGTGTGGAGCGCCAACATCAGCCGGGGCGCCAATGGTCTGGCCACGCTGACCACCAATGACCGCTCTTGCACCATTCCCCAAGTTGTCAGCGGTTCCTTTGTCACCGCCCGCCTGAACCCACGCTTGACCGGTGATGCGCTTGCGGCGGAAACGCGCGAAGGCTATGTCGAAATTTTCAACATGGCCGATATCCCGCCCTTTGGCATCAACCTGGCAGGTGCCGGTCCGGCAGCGGTTGGAGGCCAGGGCACTGGCCCTGGCGTAGCGCCGTTTGGCGCACCGCTGGCCACCGCCAATGCCTTGTTCACCACGACCAAACACGTGGGCGGCGTGGCACCGTGCTTCAACACCACAGCGGGTGCCGCGGCACTGAACGCTCTGCAAAATGACCCGGCAGACATTGGCGCAGCCTACGCACTGGGCTTCAGGGCCCCCAGCGCCAGCCTGTATGCCAACTGGACCATCATCAACGTGCCCAAATCAGGCGCGTCCAGCGGCGAGGCGATTGCGCTGGCGGTGACCACTGTGGTGGGGGGGGCCAACACATTTGGCAACCTGGTGTTTTTTCCGCAAACCGGTGCACCGGCGGCCACGCCAGACAACTTCACCGCCGACCCGCTGTTGCGCACCACCACGGTAGGAATTAATGGCGTGCAAAACGGAGCCAACGCCCCCTATGCGGGTGGCACAGTACCCATTGTGGTCGCCAGCAACTTTGACTTGCCCGACTTGTCAACGCCTTACTTTGCAGTCAGTACGCCATCAGTAGCGAACTTTCCCCGCCAACAAGCCGAGCTGTTAACCAAGCAGCTGGCCACACTGAACGTGATCAACGAGTACATCACCGACCCCGCCATTGGTGCGTTTACTGATTGGGTGTTCTCCATGCCCACACGGCGCTACAGCGTGGCGCTGGACTACCGCGCGGTAGCGCCTGCGCCGTTCACGATGGCCTACACCCGCTTTGATGGGCGCGACTATTTCACCGCCGCCAATACCAGCGTGAACAGCAATCAAATTTGCGTGTCCACGAGCGGCCTGACCTATTACGACCGTGAAGAAACTACCTTGGTGGGCAACAACTTCGTGATCTCGCCCAACCCACCGGCTGCAGGCTTCCGCCTGTGCGGCGAGGTCAGCGTGCTGACCTTCAACGCGCCGGGAGGGCAGTCGGTGCTGGGTGCCGAGATCGCCCGCACCGACTTTTCAACAGGCACCATTCGCGATGGCTGGGCCAATGTGGCCACCCCAGGCGTGTTCACCGGCAACGGCTTGTTCCCGGCAGATTTCGGCGTCGTTGGCGTGGCCGGTGGACATGGCCTGCCCATCATTGGCCGGGCCTTTACCCGCGCGGGCAACGGCACGGTGTCGGCCAACTTCGGCGCGGCTTGGGAGCACCGTTACGTTCGCCCCATTCAGTGATGCGGGAAGCCTGAATAAGCTGGTTTGAATACAGAAGCTTGAAGCGGGGTACAGCCGTGCTTTTTTGTGACTGATACGCTATTTTTTATATAGCTGTTTGAGCAGTATTCGCAGGGGCCATATGGCTTTTTGGCACCTAGAAGTGCGGGTTTTACGCTTTACCA
>JAYUXO010000033.1:0-13583 GCA_043753505.1 Comamonadaceae bacterium | reverse complement strand
AATGTGCGGTGCGGCTCTTCGGCTTCCGGGATGGTCAGGCTGGCTTGCGTGACCAGGCTGATGTTCAGCGGCGCAAACAAGGCTTGCAGCTCAGCCAGCTTGCCCGCGTTGTTGGAAGCCAGCACGATGCGGGAGATTGAAATAGTAGTCAAATCGGCTTATAGCCCTTTTAAATACTGCTCAAGCAGCTATTATTTTTATAGTATTCACAACAGGTTAAGCCGCCAACGCTTGGGCTTGCAGCTGCACCAGTCGCGCAATGCCGCCGTCTGCCAGCGCCAGCAGCGCGTCCATTTGGGTCCGCGTGAAGACCGCACCTTCTGCCGTGCCTTGCACCTCGACAAAATGACCTGCGCCCGTCATCACCACGTTCATGTCGGTGTCGCAGGCGGAGTCTTCGGTGTATTCCAGATCGAGCAAGGGCGTGCCCTGCACCAGGCCCACCGAGATAGCGGCCACAGCGTCTTTGATCGGTGATTCACTGAGCTTGCCGCTGGCTATCAACTTGGTAACCGCATCGTGCGCAGCCACATAGGCGCCGGTGATGGCTGCCGTGCGGGTGCCGCCATCGGCTTGCAAGACGTCGCAATCCAGGTGGATGGTGCGTTCGCCCAACTTTTTTAAATCAAACACCGCCCGCATTGACCGGCCAATCAGCCGCTGAATTTCTTGCGTGCGCCCGCTCTGCTTGCCACGCGCCGCCTCGCGGTCGCCGCGTGTGTGGGTGGCACGCGGCAGCATGCCGTACTCGGCCGTCACCCAGCCTTCCCCACTGCCTTTTTTGTGCGATGGCACTTTTTCTTCCACCGACGCGGTACACAGTACGCGCGTGTCGCCAAACTCAATGAGCACCGAGCCTTCGGCGTGAATGGTGTAGCCCCGGGTGATGCGCACCGGGCGCAACTGGTTCGCGGCGCGTGCGCTGCTTCGTGCAAATACCGACATGCTTAACCTTTTTTGCTCGCCGAGCGGCGGATAGCTTCGTTGATCTCGGCAATGGAGCGTTCGATGGCCGCGTCATCCAGCTCGTCGATCACGGTATCGCCCAAACCGGCCTGAATGGTGGAGGCAAATACGCCGTCCATGATGCTGTCGGTGGAAATGCCACGGGTGGACTCGAAAACGTCGGGCGTTTCCCATTCAAGGGCAATCACTGTCACGTTGTCGCAATGCTCGCCGCCTTTGCGCAGGGCTTGTTCAACAAGCTCCGGCACCGACTCGCCCACCGGCTGCAGCGACAGTTGGCGCACGATGTCGACATCTTCCAGCGTGCCCCACAAGCCGTCGGAGCACAGCAAAATTTTGTCGCCCTGCTGCAAAGTGACGGGGCCGGTCACATCAAACACCGGTTTGGTGGGCGAACCCAGGCAGGTGAAAAGGATGTTGCGGTTCATCCGATCCAGGCGGAAGGCACCCACGTTCTGCTGCTCCAGGTAAGAGTGGTCGCGCGTGCGGGTCACCAGCTCACCGTCGCGCACAAGGTACAACCGGGAGTCGCCGCAGTGGACCCAGGTGGCGCTGGTGCCCTGCACGATGGCTACCACCAATGTGGTTCTCGGCGTATCCAGCATGCCTTTTTCACCGGCATAACGAATGATCTGGTGGTGCGCGGCCATCAACGCGTTGCTGAGAAACTCTTCAATATCAGTCACAACCGGACGGGCTTCTTTTTGGTACAGGGCCGAGACCGTCTGCAGCGCCAGTTGCGCGGCGACCTCGCCTTCCGGGTGACCGCCCATGCCATCAGCCAGTACAAACAGACCGGACTCGCGGGTGTAGCAATACCCCATGCGATCTTCGTTTTTTTCGCGCCCGCCGCGTCGGCTGATTTGGAATACAGAGAATTTCATGAGCCGCCGCCTTGTCAGGCTGGTTGTTATTCGTGGACTAATGCGGGCTATTTGGCCTTGGAACCAAAACCGGTAGCGCCAGCCAGTTTTTTCTTGCCGTCAGACACCATGTTGTCGAATTGCAAGCGCATTTTTTCGCCCACAGTGAGCTTGGTGTAGCGCCGCTCACCCTCGCGGCTGAGTTCTTTTTGCAACGCAAAAACCGACTGCGGGCGTGACAGCGGATCCAGTGACATGCACCACTCCACCACCTCGATCAGATTGTCGGAGTACACCCCGCGCAAGCGGGACAGCGCCAGCGACAGCCGGTCTTTCTCTAGACGCTGCGGTGCATCGTTGGGCGGATAGCCTTGCATGGTGGCGTAAATGCACGCGCCAATCGCGTAGATATCCGTCCACGGTCCCATCGACGAATCGCGCCGATACATTTCGGGCGCAGCAAAACCGGGCGTGTACATGGGGCGAATGAAATTGCCTTCCTTGGAAAGCACCTCGCGCGCCGCGCCAAAGTCAATCAACACGGCGCGGTTGTCGTCGGTAATAAATATATTGGCAGGCTTGATGTCCAGATGGAGCATCTTGTGCTGGTGAACAATGCGCAAGCCACGCAAAATTTCGTCAAACAGGCTGCGAATCGTGGATTCGCGAAACACTTTTTGTTTTTTCAATTCGCGGGCCGTGATGATGAAATCCTGAAGGGTGGCACCTTCGAGGTAATTCATCACCATGTAAACCGTTTCGTTTTCACGAAAGAAGTTCAACACGCTCACCACGGAGGCATGCGAAATCTGCGCCAGCGACCGGCCTTCTTCAAAAAAGCTTTTAAGGCCCAGCCGGTACAGAGAGAGTTTTTCAGGCTGCACTTGGGGCAGCAATTCACCAGGCGATCGGGTGGCCAGCGAAGACGGCAAATATTCTTTAACAGCTACTTGCTGGCCTTCGTTGTCCACTGCCAGATACACAACGCCAAAACCACCGGAAGACACTTTGCGCACCACGCGGTAACCACCGATGACGGTGTCTGGCGGCAGTGGGGCGGGTTTGACCTTTGACATAATTTGCGGGGTGGTACCTTCAGGCGGGAAATATGTCCATGTTTCCCTGCGTTTTTCAAGCAACCCAGTCATCAAAAGGGCTACATGGCAGTTTACAGCATGACCGGTTACGCCAGCGTACAGCACAGCGTGGCAACCCCCTCAACCGCACCAGAAGCGCGGCCCAACCGGATAGGTCTGGAGATTCGTTCGGTGAACAGCCGGTTTCTGGATCTGGGCTTCAAACTGCCCGACGACCTGCGCCAACATGAGCCCGCTTTGCGCGAGCTGCTCACGGCCGGCCTGAAGCGCGGCAAGGTAGAAGTGCGTGCCGCTATTGAAGCCACGGCAACTCAAACAGTGTCCGAACCGTCAGCCAAACTGTTGCAGCGCCTGTCGTCTGTACAAGATAACGTGCGCACCTGGCTGCCCGAGGCGGGGGCGCTGAGCGTGGCCGATGTGTTGCGTCTGTGTGTCAGTGACGCCCCGACCACGGCATCGGTGGACTGGAGCGAGACCGTCACCACCCTGGCGCGGCAAGCACTGGACGCGCTGCGCCAAGCCCGCGAGCGCGAAGGCGCGCGCCTGGCCAACATGCTGCAAGGCCACGTCAAGCAGCTGCGTGCGCTGGCCGTGCAAGCGCAACCGCTGGTGCCGCAACTGGTAGCCCAGCAGCGCCAGCGGTTCCTGGAGCGCTGGCAGGAGGCAATGGGTTTAGCCCAAACCAACAGTCCGGTCGCCCAAACTGGCGCCAGCCTGCCCGAAGCGGCTCAAGACCGCGCCTTCAGCGAGGCCACTGCATTCGCCATCCGCATCGATGTGGCCGAAGAAATTACCCGCCTGGCCAGCCACCTGGACGAGATTGAGCGCTTGCTCACCCAAGGCGGCGAAATTGGCAAACGGCTGGATTTTTTGATTCAGGAGCTGCACCGCGAAGCCAATACGCTGGGTTCCAAATCGGCCGCGCTGGAGATGACCCGGGTGTCGGTGGACATGAAGGTGTTGATTGAGCAAATGCGAGAGCAAGTGCAGAACATCGAATAGTCTGTCTGCATAAATTCATCAGATTATTTTGCTATTTATTTCATAGCTGCTTGAGCAGGTTTTATATGGACTATCCCGGTAATTTGTTTGTCGTGGCGGCACCCAGTGGTGCAGGAAAATCCAGCCTGGTCAAGGCCTTGATGGAGTTGGATTCGAGGGTTTCACCGTCAATTTCGCACACGACTCGCGCACCGCGCGGTCAGGAAGTTCAAGGGCGGGAGTACTTTTTTGTGAGTCCCACCGACTTTGATGCGATGGTGGCCGACGATGCCTTTGTAGAGTGGGCACGTGTGCATGGCCAGCGTTACGGCACGTCTAAAAAAGTGATTGAAGACCGCATTGCCGAAGGCGCAAATGTCATTCTGGAAATTGACTTTCAGGGCGCACTGCAAATAAAGAAGATTTTTGCCAACGCGGTGTTGATTTTTATTTTGCCGCCCAGCTGGGAGGAGTTGCGTGCCCGTTTGCAGCGGCGTGGCGAAGACGCGGCTAACGTCATTGAGCTGCGACTGAGCAATGCGGCACTGGAAGTGGCGCAGGCCCGGGAATTTGACTTCGTTATAATCAATGAGTTATTTGAACGCGCTTTGTTCGACCTGAAAGCTATTGTTCATGCCCAGCGCCTGAAGTTTTCCGCCCAGCGTCGCGCACGGCCCGACACCTTCAAAGCCCTGAACATCTGTTAAGCCCGCTTCTGCTCATTCACCACACCCAACCGAAAGCTGCACATGGCCCGCATCACCGTCGAAGACTGCCTGGTTCACATTCCCAACCGCTTCCAGCTGGTATTGGCCGCCACTTACCGTGCGCGCATGCTCAGCCAGGGGCATACCCCGAAAATTGAGAGCAAAAACAAGCCGGGCGTGACAGCCCTGCGCGAGATTGCCGAAGGCAAAATCGGCGTTGAAATGCTGAAAAAAGTACCCGGTTAATTTCCGCTACCTTCCGTAAAAAAGCACCGCCCGGCGGTGCTTTTTGCTTGGTGGTCGCGCAACCGATGCGCGCGGCGCTAAAGTGGGGTTATGCCTTACGAGTCCCCCGTTCCCGTCAAACCGTCCAAGCGTGCCCTACCCGTACCCGCGCCTGGACAGGTCGCCCTGACCACCAAACCCCCGCAAGCCTTAGCCGCCGCCAATGCTGCAGCCGCCAGTTTTGCTGCGCTGACCGCCAAGCTGGACTACCTGGACGCGGCTGACACCGAGCAGCTGCGCCGCGCTTATCGCTTTGCTGACGAAGCCCATTTAGGCCAGGTTCGCAACAGCGGCGAGCCCTACATCACCCACCCTATTGCCGTGGCCGCGCAATGCGCTGAGTGGAAGCTGGATGTGCAAGCGCTGATGGCGGCGTTGCTACACGACGCGATTGAAGACTGCGGTGTGACCAAACCGGAGCTGATCGAACGTTTTGGCGCGCCTGTGGCCGATTTGGTGGATGGCCTGACCAAGCTGGACAAGCTGCAGTTTCACACCCGCGAAGAAAATCAGGCCGAGTCGTTTCGCAAGATGCTGCTAGCCATGGCACGCGATGTGCGCGTCATTCTCATCAAGCTGGCTGACCGCACCCACAACATGCGCACGTTGGGCGATGTGGCGCGTGAAAAATGGGGTCGTATTTCGTCGGAAACGCTGGAGATTTACGCACCCATTGCCCACCGCCTGGGTCTGAACCAAACCTACCGTGAGTTGCAGGACCTGTCGTTCGGTCACCTGCAACCGTGGCGGTACGCGGTCTTGACCAAGGCGGTGACCAAAGCGCGCAACCGGCGGCGTGATTTGATTCAAAAAGTGCAGCGCGAAGTGGAAGCCCTGTTTGTCACCAACGCCATGCCGGTACGCATTGCAGGCCGCGAAAAAACCCTGTACTCCATCTATCGCAAGATGGATGACAAGCACCTGAGCTTTGCGCAGGTGACCGACATTTACGGCTTTCGCGTCATCACGCCCAACGTGACCGACTGCTACACCGCGCTGGGCCTGCTGCACCAGCTATACAAGCCGGTACCTGGCAAATTCAAGGACCACATTGCCATTCCCAAGCTCAATGGCTACCAGTCACTGCACACCACATTGGTGGGGCCGTCGGGCGTCAATGTGGAGTTTCAGATGCGTACTGAGGCCATGCACGTGGTGGCTGAGTCGGGCGTGGCCGCGCACTGGCTGTACAAGGCCAGCGAACCGGGCAGCCCGGCAGCCGACCGGCTGGGAACCAAGTGGTTGCAATCGCTGCTGGATATTCAACACGAAACCCGCGACGCCGCCGAGTTCTGGGATCACGTGAAGATTGACCTCTTTCCTGATGCGATTTACGTGTTCACGCCCAAAAGCCGCATCATGGCGCTGCCCAGCGGGGCTACGGTGCTGGACTTTGCTTACGCCATCCACAGCAACATTGGCGACCGCGCCGTGTCTGCTCGCATCAACAACGAGCCGGTGGCCTTGCGTGCCGAGCTGAAAAATGGTGACGTGGTTCAGGTGGTGACCGACCCGCAATCCAGGCCCAATCCGCTGTGGTTGAGCTTTGTGCGCACGGGTCGCGCACGTTCCAAAATCCGTCACCATCTGAAGACGCTGGCCCAAGCCGAATCGCAAGGCCTGGGCGAAACCCTGCTGGCCCAGGCGCTGCGCGCGGAAGGCCTGGACAAGTTGCCCCCTGACGACGAGGACAACCGCAGCTTGTGGGAGCGCCTGCTGCGCTTCACGGGTAACCGCAATCGCGCTGACCTGCTGACCGACATCGGCCTGGGCAAACGCATCGCCGGCATTGTGGCCAAGCGCCTGGTGACGCTGCTGGCCGAGCAGGGCACGCGGCCCGATGCCTTGCTGCTGTCCCGCGAGCGCTTCACGGCCGAGGAATCAGGCTTGCTAGGCGCCGTGTTTCTGGATGGCAGCGAAAACGCGTCGGTCACGTTCGCGCGCTGCTGCCGCCCGATTCCGGGCGATGCCATCGTGGGCTATCTGGGCCGCGGCGAAGGCTTGGCAGTGCACGCCAGCGAATGCGCCGTGGCGCGGCGCCTGCATCACAAAGACAGTGAGCGCTTTATCGCAGTCGAGTGGTCAGACGAGCCGGTGCGCCTGTTCGAGGCCAGCGTGGTGGTGTCGGTACAAAACGGTCAGGGCGTGCTGGCCCGCGTGGCGGCGGCGTTTGCGACCGCTGAATCGGACATCACCCATGTCGACATGGGCGACGAGGCCGCGCAAGACACGCACGACCTGCGCTTTGTGGTGGCCGTGCGCGACCGCGTGCACCTGGACTCGGTACTCAAGGCCGTGAACCGCACGGCTTCGGTATTGCAGGCCGTGCGCATAAGACCGGCAAACTCGGCTGCTTGAATTTTGCTACTGAATCAGCAGCAACTTGTGCGCTATGCGCACGCTGGCCTGTCGTTACTCATGCCGTTTTGGCGGCTACAGACCTGGTTGGCGAAGGCTTCAAAAGCAGGTGTTTGAGCTATTCGCACGTGTGACCGCCGAGTTGCAACTCAACGTCGAGCGAAAGGACTTCGAAGAAATGTTCGCGAAGTTTCGCGCCCAAGACCGCGTCTACCATGTGGCGCGCTCAATCATTTCTGTCACGAACATTCTTGGGACGACCGGTTGTAGCGGTAGCTGCGCCTGTCGATAGTCCTGTTGACAACGACCCCACGTCCTCGGTGGATCAACCGTCCGGGCACCTGTTCGGTGCAGACGCCGTATTGCATCGCAACATGCGCAGGGTTTGTATTCTTGATGCCAGTGGCGTTCAACCCCGCAGCGCCAGGAATCGCCACGGTGCGCCGCCTGCTTTAAGAGACCGCCTTAGTTGCCACCTTGCCTACCCTCAGCAAAGGCGCCAATGCTTTGGGACGAGACTTGAGTTTGGACTGGCCCGGTAGACAAGCTGTTTGATCTGATTGATGGAAAATGGGGCTGTAGACCAGGTAGTTATTGCTCAAGCAGCTATTGAAAATGTAGCGGTTGTGTTCTTTCGCTAACCTCTTGGTGCTGCATCCTTATTTGCACACGCATCACCTGGCTGCGCTTTGACACCCGGTTCACTATCGCGCAGTGCTTTTTTTAAAAACCACATGGCTTATCTTTTGCGCCTTGTTGCGTAATTTCTGCGCCTTCTGCGTCCGGAAGTCCGTTTTCAGGTTTTCCCCGTCAAGGCCCCGCAGGATATGAAACCCGCAAAACCTCCAGCTCCTGCGCGCCACCCGGCGTGACCAGTCGCACCACATCGCCCTCTCGCGCTTTCAGCAAGGCGCGCGCAATGGGCGACACCCAGCTGACCTGCGCCTGGCTGGAGTCCACTTCGTCAATGCCCAGAATCGTCACCGTACCCTCACGGCCGCCGTCTTGCGCGTAGGTCACGGTGGCACCGAAAAATATTTGCGCATTGCCGTGGTGCACGCTGGGGTTGACAACTTCAGCCACGTCCAGTCGCCGGGTCAAGAAATGAATGCGCTTGTCAATTTCGCGCAGGCGCTTTTTGCCGTAGATGTAGTCGCCGTTTTCTGACCGGTCGCCGTTTTTGGCTGCCCAATGCACCGTCTCCACCACCTTGGGGCGCTGGTTATCCATCAGGTCGAGCAGTTCGCCCTGCAGGCGGGCGTAGCCCGGTGCGGTGATGTAGTTTTTACCGCCCGGTGCTACAGCGGGCGGGGACACATCGCCGTCGCCATCGCCAAGCTCGTCGCCATCCGTTTCGCGTGTGAAGGCCTTGTTCACCAGAACGATCAAAACAAAAAGTAGCGCTGCGCCATCGGCAGGCTGGTGGCGGGCTCGCAGGTCAGCAACTGGCCGTCTGCGTGCACGGCGTAGGTTTGCGCGTCGATGGACATGACGGGCAAATAGCTGTTGTGCACCATGTGCTGCTTGCGCACGTGGCGGATGTTTTTGGCTACGGCGATGGTTTTGGTCAAACCGAAGCGCTGTGGCACACCGTTGTTAAAACCCGCTTGCGAGATGAAGGTCAGCGAGCTTTTCGCCAGCGCGCCGCCGTAAGCCCCGAACATGGGGCGGTAGTGGACCGGCTGCGGCGTGGGAATCGACGCGCTGGGGTCACCCATCGCGGCCATGGCGATGAAGCCACCTTTTAGAATCAGAAACGGTTTGACGCCAAAAAACGCGGGCTTGAACACCACCAGATCAGCCCATTTGCCCACTTCAACGCTGCCCACCTCGTGGCTGATGCCGTGGGCAATGGCAGGGTTGATGGTGTATTTGGCGATGTAGCGTTTGACGCGGAAGTTGTCCGCCCGGCTATCTTCCCGCGCAGCAGGACCAATCGCTCCCCTCTCTCCCTGGGAGAGGGGTTGGGGGTGAGGGCCGGTGGGATGATGCTCACGGCCAGGCGCAAGCCAACCCCGCTGCCCCTTCATCTTGTGCGCCGTCTGCCAGGTGCGAATCACCACCTCGCCCACGCGGCCCATGGCCTGACTGTCGCTGCTCATCATGCTGATGGCGCCCAAGTCATGCAGCACATCTTCCGCGGCAATGGTCTCTTTACGGATGCGGCTTTCGGCAAAGGCGAGGTCTTCGGCGATGCTGGCATTCAGGTGGTGGCACACCATGAGCATGTCCACATGCTCATCCAGCGTGTTCACGGTGTAGGGCATGGTGGGGTTGGTGGAGCTGGGCAGAAAGTTCGCCTCGCCCACCACCCGCAAGATGTCGGGCGCATGCCCTCCGCCTGCGCCCTCGGTGTGAAAAGCACAGATGCCTCTTCCCTTGGTTGCCTCGATCGTGTTTTCCACGAAGCCTGATTCATTCAGCGTGTCGCTGTGGATGGCCACCTGAATGTCCATTTCGTCGGCCACGTCCAGGCAATTGCTGATGGCCGCGGGTGTGGTGCCCCAGTCTTCGTGCAGCTTCAGGCCGATGGCACCGGCGTTGACTTGCTCGCGCAAGGGCTCAGGCTGGCTGGCGTTGCCCTTGCCCATGAAACCCAGGTTCATCGGGAACGCATCAGCTGCTTGCAGCATGCGCTCCATGTTCCACGCGCCCGGTGTGCAGGTGGTAGCAAACGTGCCAGTGGCCGGGCCGGTGCCGCCACCAAACATCGTGGTGATGCCACTGGCCAGCGCCGCTTCGATTTGCTGCGGGCAAATGAAGTGAATGTGCGAATCAATGCCGCCTGCAGTGACGATGCTGCCCTCGCAACTGATGACTTCGGTTCCGGGGCCAATGATGATGTCCACACCCGGCTGCACGTCGGGGTTGCCCGCCTTGCCAATGGCCGCAATGCGCCCGTCTTTCAGGCCGATGTCGGCTTTGACGATGCCCCAGTGGTCAATGATGAGCGCGTTGGTCAGCACGGTGTCTACCGCGCCTTGAAGGGATGTGCGTTGCGACTGCGCCATGCCATCGCGAATGGTTTTGCCGCCACCGAATTTGACTTCTTCGCCATAGCCGACGGGGCCCCCGGCGGCGTTCGTCCGGCCTTCGCCAGCACGCAGGGTGTAGTCGGCCTCGACCTCAATCACCAAGTCAGTATCAGCCAGTCGAACCCGGTCGCCGGTGGTGGGGCCGAAGATTTCGGCATAGGCGCGTTTGTTGATCGTGGCCATCACAGCGCTCCTTGGACAAGACCGCGAAAGCCGAACACCAGCCTGTCGCCTGCGTAATCGACCAGCTCCACCGTGCGCTGCTGCCCCGGCTCAAAGCGCACCGCCAGCCCGCTGGCAATGTTCAGCCGCATGCCGCGCGCAGCCTCGCGGTCAAAGCCCAAGGCTGCGTTGGTTTCGGCAAAGTGGTAGTGCGAGCCGACCTGGATCGGCCGGTCGGCGGTGTTGGTCACCACCACCGTCAGCGTGCGGCGACCGGGGTTGAGCAGGTGCTCGCCCTCGTCGATCAACAGTTCACCGGGTGTCATCGCGCACTTACCTTCGGGAACCCAACCAGCACGCCAGCGTGACCAGTGCCGCAATGGCCCCAAAAGCCAGTGCGTCGCTGGCGTGCCAGTGGCCGCCAGGCAAAACAAGGACTCCATGGGAAAAAGTGTTTGTAGCCCATGTAGATACTGCTGAAGCAGCTATCAATTTAATAGTATTTGGTAAGCGCATAAGTGACCTAAATGATGGGTTGGTGAACCGTGACCAGTTTGGTACCGTCAGGAAAAGTGGCTTCAATTTGAATGTCGGGAATCATCTGCGCGATGCCGTCCATCACGTCGGCGCGTGTCAGCACTGTGCGGCCCTCGCTCATCAACTGCGCCACGGTTTTGCCGTCGCGCGCGCCCTCCATGACCGCGCAAGAAATCAGCGCGACCGCCTCCGGGTAGTTCAGCTTCAGGCCACGTGCTTTGCGTCGCTCGGCCAGCAAACCGGCGGTAAACAAAAGCAGCTTGTCTTTTTCTCGAGGTGTCAGTTCCATGGCTTGAGTGTGTGGGGTCGCAGGTGGATTTGTCGCATTGTGGTGCAACTCCCGCGCCAGCTGGTAAACAACGAGCACACCCGGCTCCGTGCATTTTTCCCGCCCGTGCGCACCAATTTCGAGCGCCACATTTGCCAAAAGCTCATATCTGCGTGCATTGCGCATGGCACAAGCCTTGCACATGACTTGTCCCCGGCCAAAGCCCATGGCCCACCAACACATTTTGAAAGTCATCCAAATGAATCGTCGAGGGAATCTCAAATCTATCGCTGCCGCCGCTGCCATAGCCAGTGGTGCGTTCGTGCTGACGGGCAATGTCTTTGCGCAGAGCAAAGACACCATCAAAGTCGGCATCCTGCACAGCCTGTCCGGCACCATGGCCATCTCGGAGACCGTGTTGAAAGACACGGTTCTGATGGCGATTGAAGAAATCAACGCCAAAGGCGGCGTGATGGGCAAAAAGCTGGAGCCCGTGATCGTCGACCCTGCATCCAACTGGCCTTTGTTTGCTGAAAAAACCAAACAGTTGATCGGCCAGGACAAGGTTTCGGTGATTTTTGGCTGCTGGACCAGCGTGAGCCGCAAGTCGGTGTTGCCCGTGGTGGAAGAGATGAACGGCCTGCTGTTCTACCCCGTGCAGTACGAAGGTGAAGAACTGTCCAAAAACGTGTTCTACACCGGTGCTGCGCCCAACCAGCAAGCCATTCCCGCGGTGGACTACCTGATGAGCAAAGACGGCGGCGGCGCCAAGCGCTGGGTGTTGCTGGGCACCGACTACGTATACCCCCGAACCACCAACAAAATCTTGCGCGCTTACTTGAAAAGCAAGGGTGTGAAAGACAGCGATATCGACGAAAAATACACACCGTTTGGCCACTCCGATTACCAGACCATCGTGGCCGATGTAAAGAAGTTTTCTGCTGGTGGAAAAACAGCGGTGGTCTCCACCATCAATGGCGACTCCAACGTGCCGTTCTACAAAGAGCTGGGCAATGCGGGTCTGAAAGCCAAAGACGTGCCTGTGGTGGCATTCAGCGTGGGAGAGGAAGAATTGCGCGGCGTGGACACCAAGCCGCTGGTGGGCCACCTGGCTGCGTGGAACTACTTCCAGTCGCTCAAGAACCCGACGAACGACGAATTCATCAAAAAATGGGCGGCTTATGCCAAAGCCAAAGGCATTGCAGGCCACAAAGACAAGCCGCTGACCAACGACCCGATGGAAGCCACCTACATCGGCATCAACATGTGGAAACAGGCGGTTGAAAAAGCCAAATCCACCGACACCGACAAAGTGGTCGCCGCGATGGCTGGCCAGACTTTCAAGGCACCGAGCGGTATCACCAGCAAGATGGATGAGAAAAACCACCATCTGCACAAGTCGGTGTTCATCGGCGAAATCAAGGCCGACGGCCAGTTCAACGTGGTGTGGAAGACACCCGGCCCGGTGAAAGCCAAGCCGTGGAGCCCGTTTATCGAAGGCAATGCATCCAAGCCTGACGAGCCAGCGAAAAAGTAACGTACCCCCCCTGAGTCGGCCTGCGGCCGCCGTCTCCCCGGGGGGACGGCGCGACCGCTTGGGGTGGCCCGGCGCGGCGCGCCCCCGAATGACTCCCTCTCGTTGTAGGGAAGGGAACAACCTGACTAGATGCATGCCACAAACACAACAAGCCGTCATTCCCGCGCAGGCGGGAATCCACCGCAGCGAGCTCGGCGCCTTCTCCAGAAGCAGACCCCGCACCTGGATTTCTGCCTTCGCGAGAATGACAGCGTGAGATAGGTGGCAAGTCAAAAATGATAATGTTTACCCGCCTGCTCTTCCTGCTATTTGCTACACTTTTCATAGCTGCTCCAGCATATTCCATAGGGGCTAGTGACGTAAAAGCCATGTCCACGGGAGAAACCGATGCCCGCATTGAGGCCCTGGTCAAAGCCACCGCCACAGCAGACGAGAAAACCACCGCCTTCATTCAGGCCCTGTCAGACGACGCGGTCAAAGTGGCGGGCGAGCGGGTGCTGATCGTCAAAGACGGCAGAGCCTTCGACCCGGTAACTGGCACAGAAACGCAGCTGCCCACTGACGCTGAAGACGTGGTCAACAACAACCGCATGCGCGGCGAACTGGACAACGCGCTGGCGGCGCTCAAGCTGTTTTCCAAAGACGGCAAGCTGCGCCGCGAAGCCATCAAAACCCTGCGCGGAGAGGTGGACGACACCAAACTCCCCCTGATCGAAAAAGCCCTGGCTTTGGAAACCCAGGCCGACATCAAAGCCCAGTTGGCCCAACTGCGCGCTGCCGTGCTATT
>JAYUXO010000032.1:0-13624 GCA_043753505.1 Comamonadaceae bacterium | reverse complement strand
CCTCTGGCGCAGCAATACCAGGTGCTGATGCACCGAAATCTACCGTTAAGCGCGTACGAAAAGCTGTCGCGCCGGGAGCCACAGCGGCTGCTGACGGTAAAGGAGAATAACTATGCTGCAACCCGCTCGTCGCAAATATCGCAAAGAGCAAAAAGGCCGTAACACGGGCGTCGCAACCCGAGGAAACTCGGTCGCCTTTGGTGACTTTGGTCTGAAATCGACTGACCGTGGCCGTTTGACGGCACGCCAGATTGAGTCCGCACGACGTGCGATTTCTCGCCACGTCAAACGCGGTGGTCGTATCTGGATTCGTGTGTTCCCTGACAAGCCAATTTCCCACAAGCCCGCTGAGGTGCGTATGGGCAACGGTAAAGGCAACCCGGAGTATTACGTAGCTGAAATTCAGCCCGGCAAGGTTTTGTATGAAATCGTGGGTGTGCCTGAAGAACTAGCGCGTGAGGCGTTTCGTTTGGCAGCAGCCAAGCTGCCGTTGCGTACGACCTTTGTCGCTCGCATGATGGGCACTTAATTTCAGAAGGATTAGCAAATGAAAACCACTGAACTGCGCCAAAAAGACATCGTTGGTTTGCAAACGGAAGTTAAAGAGCTACAAAAAGCCCACTTTGGCTTGCGCATGCAAAAAGCCACTCAGCAATTGAACAACGTCGCGCAATTGCGCGTGACCCGCCGCGCCATTGCCCGCGCCAAGACCATCTTGGGTGAAAAGCAATCGCAGGCCGCGGGCTAAGAAGGAATCGCCATGACAGAAACCAAATCTCTGAAGCGCACCCTGACCGGCAAAGTGGTCAGCGACAAGCGTGCAAAAACCGTTACGGTGTTGATTGAGCGTCGCGTTAAACACGAGTTGTACGGCAAAATTGTTGGCAAATCCAGCAAGTATCACGCCCATGATGAAAAGGGCGAATTCCATACCGGCGATACCATTGAAATCACCGAAAGTCGGCCGATTTCAAAGACGAAGAATTGGGTTGCCACCCGCCTCGTTCAAAAGGCGCTGTCGGTTTAACCTTAACGGCGCACGTAGCGTTTTATCCGACGTCGCTTGTCATATAAGCACTATCAAAACGGCTCACAATGTGGGCCGTTTCCATTTTTTCTGGAGTCTTCATGATCAAGTTAGGCGATACGCTTCCCGCAGGCACGTTGATGGAGTATTCCGAGGTCGAAAGTGGGGGATGTCGCATTGGCCCTAACCCGGTCGATGTTGCAAAAGCCAGTGCTGGAAAAACTATTGCCTTGTTTGCTTTGCCAGGGGCCTTCACACCTACCTGCTCGGCGAAGCATGTTCCCGGCTACCTGGAGAAGCTAGGTGAGTTGCACGCCGCAGGCGTTGACGAAATCTGGTGTGTTAGCGTGAACGATGCCTTCGTGATGGGTGCCTGGGCGCGCGATCAGAAAACAACTGGCAAAGTACGCATGCTGGCCGACGGAAGTGCTGATTTTTCTAGGGCCATGGGCTTGACGCTTGACCTCTCCGGGCGCGGCATGGGATTGCGCAGCAACCGGTACTCCATGCTGGTTAAAGATGGAAAGGTTGTCTCCTTGAACGTTGAAGCCCCTGGCAAGTTTGAAGTGAGCGACGCGGCGACACTTCTGGCGCAAGCAAAAGCCTAGGCTTCTTGTTTTGGGATGGTTGGGCAAGCGAGCCAAGTCGGTTCAAGAACTCCTGTTTTGATAGCTGCTTGAGCAAGAGCGTCAAGGGCTGCCGCGCGTTTTGACTCAAATTCTGCGCTGGCGCAAGATCAAAGATCGGCTTTCAAATAGTGCGCTCCGCCTATCGGGTTGTGATAGTAGGCTGGGATTTCTTCAAAGCCCAATTCGGCGTACAAAGCCCGAGCTGCTTCCATGTCGTCCAGCGTGTCCAGCAGGACACTGGAATAACCTGCGGCACGGGCCGTATCCAGCACCGCTTCGGCCAGTTGCCTGCCCAAACCCAAACCCCGAAATGCTTTTCGCACATACAGGCGCTTCATCTCGGCTGCATTGGGGTAGTCACAACTGTCTAGCGGGCGCAATGCGCAACAGCCGGCGACCGCCCCGTCGATCCACGCCAGCAGCAACGCACCACGTGGCCCTGCATATTCGCCTGGCAATCTAGCGAGTTCCTGATCAAGATCCTGAAAGCACAGGTCCACACCCAGGTTATGCGAATACTCCAGGATGATGTCGCGAGCTTGAGCCAATGCCTCGGGGCCATCAGGCACTTGCAAATAAATCGGCGAGGGGTTCAATTTTGATAGCTGCTTGAGCGCTCAGGCCAGGGCTAATATTTCCACTTTGCATCAGGTTTCGGCCAGCAAGCGCTCAATCAACGCATGCAGTTGCGCGAAATCGGGTTGGCCTACGTAACGCTTGACGATTTCGCCGCGCTTGTTTACGACAAAAGTGGTGGGTGTGAGCTGTACATCGCCCCATGCCTGGGCAACCGAGCCGGTGTTGTCGATGGCTACTTTGAAAGGCAATGCACGTGTTTGTGCAAAGTTCACTACGTAACTGGGTGGGTCGTACTTCATGGCCACGGCCACTATGTCAAAACCCTTCGACTGGTATTTTTTGTGCGTGGAGACCAACTGCGGCATCTCAGCCACGCAACTCACGCAGCTGGTGGCCCAGAAATTCACCAGCGTCACGCGGCCTTTAAACTGCGCAGTGGTCTGGCTGGATCCGTCCAGCAACACAAATGTGGATTGCGGCGCAGCAGACGGCGCGCTGCTGACATAAACGGCTGCAGCCACTGCCACAACCGCCGCAGCGGCGGCACCAAATATCAATTGCTTTCTCACGAGGTGCTCCAAATGAAACGTCGCCAGTTTAATTCCACCATTGGCCAGTCGGTAGTCCTGATCATCCTGGCTGCTCACGCCAAAGCCCATGCGCTGAGTCTGGCTGACTTGTCCATGGGCGATGCCTCCAAAGGTGTAAAAACCGCACTGGAGCGGTGTGCGATAGCTGCTGTGGGACTGCTGGGCCAGACAGACGGATTCCTGGGCAACGACAAAGTTCGCATTGGCCTACCAGGCTTCCTGGACGACGCGGCCAAGGTTATGAAAACGCTGGGCCAAGGCAAGCGGGTGGATGAATTGATCACTTCCATGAACCGCGCGGCGGAGGCCGCTGTGCCTCTTGCCAAAGACTTCTTGGTCTCTGCGGTCAACAACATGAGCGTGGGCGATGCCAGGAAAATTCTGGCGGGTGGCGACACCTCGGTCACCACGTTTTTTGCGGACAAAACCCGCAGCCCATTGAGTGAAAAATTTCTACCTGTGGTGACCCGTGTAACCGAAAAGGTCGGCTTGACAAACAAGTTCAACCAGTTCGCGGGCAAGGCTGCTGGCATGGGTTTGCTTAAAAAAGAAGATGCCAACATTCAGCAGTACGTCACCGGAAAAAGCCTGGACGGCCTGTACCTGATCATCGGGGAAGAAGAAAAGAAGATTCGCCAAGACCCCGTAGGCACAGGCAGCGCGATACTCAAAAAGGTGTTTGGCGCGGTCAAGTAGGCAAGACGGGTTCAGTCACCGCAGAGGCGCAGAGAACGACGAAGGCCGCAGAGATTTCGCACGTTTGCATGTGTGAAAATTCGTCTAAATCGTTTTCTCCATCTCTACTCTGCGTTCTCTGCGACTCTGCAGTGAAGTCGGTTCGAACTCAAACCACTTTGGCCAGTTCCAGCACCAGCGCGGGGCCCAGCTGATTTTGCAGGCTGTCGCGACTGACGCGGGCCATGCTGCCGCTCATCCAGCCGCCAATCTCCAGGGTGTTGGCCTGGTCGGTGATTTCGATGAACGGAAAGTCAGGGTTGTGTTCTTGCAGGTTGTGCTGCAGCACCTCCAGGTCGTCACTTCGGCAACGCTCGTCGAAAATCACCAAGTGTGGGTCTTCCATTTCGCAAAACCGAAGTGCCAGTTCCATGCTCGCCACGTTGTCTTGTACCAGCCCGAGGTTCTTGCAGATAGAACGAACGCTGTCGCGCACGATGCTGTCTTGCGAGATCAACAGCACACGATGACCTGCCAGCGGCTTGGAATCGCTGTGAAAAGCCGAATCGCCGCCTGCATCCATCTCTACTGCAGTAATGCCCTGCAGGTGCTTGACGGTGCGCGGAAACTCAATCATCACCACGGCTTCCTGGTCTGACAGCACCCGGTCAATGCTCACGCCCATGGCTTGACCCATACGGAGCAGCAGGTGCCAGCTCAGACGGTCTTCCCGCGACAGACTATCGATGTGGTTGCTGTTGGCGGAGGGCTGTTCAGCGGCCACCGTTTTAATCATCAGCACAGCGTGTTCGGGCCAATTCTTGACGGTCAGCGATACCACCATGCGCTGACCCAGGCCAATCGCCCAGTCCACAGCCACTTCCAGCAGACTGGACAGCAGTCCTGGATCGACGATCACTTCTACCGGCTTGATGCTGCGGTACAAATCCACACCGCGCCAGCGCATCAACGGCTCGCGCAGATCCAGCACCTGTCCCAGCAGCGCACTCAAGTTCAAGCGCTCGTGTGACTGACGTAGCTTGCCGGCGTCCAGGCGTGCAAGTTGCTGGCTTTGTTGGGCGAGGATGCGCGCGGTCTCCAGTGCTGCTGACAGCGTCTCAATGTGAGCGCTGGTCACTTGCTGGTTCTGGTTGATGTCATCCATCACGGATTGCATGGCGTTCAGCGGTACCGATAGCTCACTGCCAATCACACCCGCCACCTGATAGTCGCGTCGGTCCGCAGTGGGTGGCGGTTGATCCGAGCCGACCGCGCGGGTTTTGGAGAAGGGACGGGTATTGGTAAAGTTTTTGCTTGAAGCCATAACGCTATTCTGTGCCAGTTCAGACGATATTTTTCTTCTTCAGCTCAGCCAATTTTTCGGCTGGTATCGACAGCAGTTCATGCAGCACGACGTCGGTGTGCTGGCCCAGCAGCGGCGGCGGCAAACCTTTGTCTGGCCCGCGTACCGGCGTGGCGCTCAGCTTCAAGGGGCTGGCCACCAGCGGTAAAGCGGCTCTGTGCGGATGCGCCCAATGGTCGACCATGCCACGAGCGACTACCTGCGGGTCAGCAAATACTTCAGCCAAATTGTTAATGGCACCACAGGGTACTTTGGCAGCCTCCAGCGCGGCCAGCCAATGAGCCTTGGTATTGGTTTTTAAGATGGCGGCAATCTGTGGCACCAGAGTGCTGCGGTTACGCACGCGATCCGCGTTTGTAAGGTAAATCGGGTTCTCGCCCAGGTGAATACTGCTCAAGCAGCTACAAAATTTATAGTACTGGCTGTCGTTCCCCACCGCCACAATGATGTGGTCAGGCGTGCCATCTGCGGCGGGTGCCACCTCAAACACCTGGTAAGGCACGATGTTCTGGTGCGCATTGCCCATGCGCCCCGGCACTTGGCCGCTGATCAGGTAGTTGGCCCCCAAATTCGCCAGCATCGCCACCTGCGTGTCAAGCAGAGCCATGTCGATATGCTGTCCCTGCCCGGTCTTTTCGGCGTGGCGCAAAGCCGCCAAAATGCCGGTGGTGGCATATAGGCCGGTAAACAAATCAGCCACGGCCACGCCCACTTTTTGCGGACTCGCGGATTGTGGGTTTTCATTGCCATCCATCGTGCCGTCACGCTCGCCGGTCACGCTCATCAGCCCGCCCATGCCCTGTACCGCGTAGTCATAACCAGCCCGCTCGGCATAAGGCCCGGTCTGACCGAAGCCGGTGATGCTGCAGTACACCAGGCCGGGTTTAATGGCGGCCAGCGATGCGTAGTCCAGCCCATAGCGCGCCATGTCGCCTACCTTGAAGTTCTCTACAAACACATCGCAATGCGCCGCCAGCGCGCGGATCAGTGCCTGGCCTTCTGGTTGCGCGATGTCGCAGGTCACCGAGCGCTTGTTGCGGTTGGCACCCAGGTAGTAAGCGGCCTGGGCGCTGGCTTCGTCGGTAGACGGTAAAAACGGCGGGCCCCAGCCGCGCGTGTCGTCACCCATGCCGGGGCGTTCAATCTTGATCACATCAGCCCCCAAATCGGCCAGCGTTTGGGTGCACCAGGGGCCTGCCAGTACGCGAGACAAATCTAAAACACGAATGCCATCGAGTGAGTTCATGGCGTGATTTTGCGCTGGCCGATGAAAAATGACGCGCGCTGCGCGCAGCCATGACAGATGACCCGAAGGCGAAAGCTGTTCCCGAGTCATGCGGCGCAGCTGCGTCATGGCCGGGCCAGGCGAGCTGTTATCTGTCGTTCAACGGGATAATCTCCCGATGCATCCAAGTTACCCGCTTGCCGCCGCGCTGGTCCTCAGCCTCGCCGCCTGCACACCCAGCCTGAATTGGCGCGATGTGCGCACCGAATCTGGCGAGCTGGGCGCGCTGCTGCCCTGTAAGCCCGACAAAGGCAGCCGCTCCGTGCCAATGGCCGGGCAAAGCGTGCCAGTGCAAATGATCGGCTGCGAGGCTGGCGGCGCGTTGTTTGCGATTGCATCTGCCCGACTGCCGGATGGTATGGCTCAGGGACTGGCCATTTCGCAATGGAAAGCTGCCACGCTGGCCAACATCAAGCTCGACCCGGCAACCAGCCCGCCAGATGTGCTCGCATTTGCGCCAGCAGGCAGCACGCCAGTCGAGGGCAGCGCCATTGTTTCCGCCGCCGGCCAGCGCGCTGATGGACGGCCAGTGCAGAGCCGTGCGGCTTACTTTGCGCGCGGTCAGCGGGTTTATCAGGCTGTGGTGTACGCGGACCAGATCAACCCGCAAGCGGCTGATACCTTCTTTTCTTCGTTCAAATTTCAATGAGCCTGCTGAACAAACGCACTGCGGCGGCGGTGTTTTTCGCCTTCGCATTTGCCTACTTTTTCTCGGCGCTGGTGCGCGCCATCACCGCCACCCTGGCACCCACGCTGACGCAGGAGTTTTCATTGCAGTCGCGTGATCTGGGGCTGCTGGCGGGGGGCTACTTCCTGGGCTTTGCCGCATTGCAACTGCCGCTGGGCACCTGGCTGGATCGCTATGGTCCGAGGAAAGTCATCTTGAGTTTTCTGTCGGTGGCGGTGCTGGGTTGCGCCGCATTTGCTGTGGCTAATAGTTTTTGGGGTCTGCTGGCAGCTCGCGTGCTGTGTGGCGCGGGTGTGAGCGCCTGCCTGATGGCCCCGCTGACCGGCTACCGGCGGTGGTTGAGCCCGGCCAACCAATTGCGCGCCAACTCCTGGATGCTGATGAGCGGCTCGCTGGGCATGCTGGCGTCCACTCTGCCGGTGCAGTGGCTGCAGCCGGTGGTGGGCTGGAGGTTCTTGTTCTGGGGTCTGGCGGTGCTGATCATGCTGGCCATGGGGGTGTTGGCGTGGCTGGTACCGCCCTGGGCTGCATCCACGCCCAACGCGCAAGCGGGCAGGAAGGAGCAATCGGGCTACCGCGAGGTCTGGCGAAACCCTTACTTTCGCCGCATGGTCCCACTTGCGTTTTTCAACTACGGCGGTCTGGTAGCCATTCAAACCCTGTGGGCTGGGCCCTGGCTGGTCAAGGTTTCGGGCTACACGGCTTTGCAGGCGGCCACCGGTTTGTTCTGGATCAACCTGTGCATGCTGTTCACCTTTTGGGGCTGGGGCCTGGTGACACCGGCTCTGGTGCGTGCGGGCTGGCATGCCAACCGGCTGATGCTGTGGGGTGTACCGTCGAGTTTGATTGCTCTTGCTATTATTTGCATAGCTGGTTCAGCAGCAAGCACATGGGCTTGGGCCGTTTTTTGTGTTGGGTGCAGCTTTATTGCCTTGTCGCAACCCGCTGTGGCCATGGCATTTCCACCGGCGCTGGCCGGGCGTGCTTTGTCGGCCTACAACCTGGCTATTTTTTCTGGCGTCTTTGTGGTGCAGTGGGGCATTGGCCTGTTGATTGACGGCTTTGGCGCGGCGGGCTTGAGCACAGTGGCCAGCTTTCAAGCGGCCATGGCGGTTTTTCTGGCGTGCAGCGTTGCCGCCTATGCCTGGTTCGTCTGGGCAAAAACAGATAATGAAATGCCAACCCCATCCACATGAACCAACTGCTCATCATGGCTCACGCACCGCTGGCCAGCGCCTTGCGCGACTGCGCCTTGCATGTGTTTCCCGATGCGCAGGCTGCCATCTGGGTGCTGGATGTGCAAGCGCACCAGTCGTCTGATGAAACCCTGGCCGCCGCGCGCGTTATTCGCGGGCAGCTGGGCGATTCCGTGCTGGTGCTTACCGATATTTTTGGTGCCACACCCTGCAATGTGGCCCAGCGCCTGGTGGATGGCGTCAGCTCTAAACTGATTGCGGGCGTGAACCTGCCCATGCTGCTGCGCTGCCTGACCTACCGTCATGAAACGCTGGACACATTGGTCACCCGTGCCATGGCCGGTGGAACCCAGGGCGTGATGCAAGTGGCCGTTTCTGCTCCCCAAAAACAAACTCTCAGACCCCATGATCCAAACGACCGTCACCATCAGCAATAAGCTGGGCCTGCATGCCCGCGCCTCGGCCAAACTGACCAAGCTGGCCGGCAGCTTCCCCTGCGAAGTCTGGATGAGCCGCAACGACCGCCGCGTGAACGCCAAAAGCATCATGGGCGTGATGATGCTGGCCGCAGGCATCGGCAGCCAGGTCACGCTGGACACCGAAGGCGAGCGCGAGCAGGAAGCCATGGATGCGCTGCTGGCGCTTATCAACGACAAGTTTGGGGAAGGCGAGTGAAACTAGCCCCCACGGTCGCCCACCGCGTGTGGCGCCCTGCCCCCCGAGAGAGCCGCGTTTCGCCTTGGGGCGGCCCGGCGGCGAAGCCATCGGAAACCGGACGCAGAAGTTGCGCAGAAACCGCAGAACAAAAACCGAAAACTCAATGGTTTGTTACTGCGACTTCTGCGACATCTTCGCAACTTCTGCGAACGCTGCGTCCTTGCATCCGTTTACCTGAATCCGCCCCATGACCATCTCCATTCACGGCCTTCCCGTTGCCCGTGGCATTGCCATTGGCCGCGCGGTGCTGGTGGCGTCCAGCCGCATGGATGTGGCGCACTATTTTATTGATGCGGCGCAGGTTGATGCCGAAATTGGCCGTGTGCGTGCCGGACGTAACCAGGTTGTCGATGAGATTGCCCGCCTGCAGCACAGCATCAGCCTCATGGGGCCCAAGGAAACGCCGCACGAGCTGAGCGCTTTGTTGGACGTGCACCTGATGCTGCTGCAAGACGAAGAACTGATCGGCGGGGTCAAGCACTGGATCAGCGAGCGGCTGTACAACGCCGAGTGGGCGCTGACCACGCAGCTGGAAGTGGTGGCGCGCCAGTTTGACGAGATGGAAGACGAGTACCTGCGCGAGCGCAAGGCCGACCTGGAGCAGGTGGTTGAGCGCATCCTGCGCTACATGAAAGGCGACGGCTCGCCGCTGGGGCAACCGGCCCGTTCACCCCGTCCCCAGCGAAAAACCCAGCAAGACCTGTTGCTGGACGACACGCTGGACGTGCCGCTGGTGCTGGTGGCGCACGACCTCTCGCCGGCCGACATGCTGCAGTTCAAGCAAAGCGTGTTTGCCGGTTTTGCCACCGACGTGGGCGGCAAAACCTCGCACACCGCCATCATTGCCCGCAGCATGGACATACCGGCCGTGGTTGGCTCGCGCAGCGCCAGCCAGCTCATCCGCCAGGACGACTGGGTCATCATCGACGGCGACGCGGGCGTTCTCATCGTCGACCCCTCGCCCATCATCCTGGCCGAATACGGCTTCAAGCAGCGCCAGGCCGAGCTGGAGCGTGGGCGGCTCTCGCGGTTGCGCCACACACCCGCCATCACGCTGGACGGGCAAAAAGTGGAGCTGTTGGCCAACATCGAATTGCCCGACGACGCACCGGGTGCCGTGCAGGCCGGTGCGGTGGGCGTGGGCCTGTTTCGCAGCGAGTTCTTGTTCATGGGCCGCGCGGGCCACCTGCCCGATGAGGAAGAGCAATACCTGGCCTACAAAAGCGCCATCGACGGCATGCAAGGCCTGCCCGTGACCATTCGCACGGTGGACATCGGGGCCGACAAGCCGCTGGACAGCAGCCAGCACGGCAGCGCGGCCGCGCGTGACGAATCGCACCTGAACCCGGCGTTGGGTCTGCGCGCTATCCGCTGGAGCCTGGCCGACCCCGCCATGTTTTTAAGCCAGCTGCGCGCCATCTTGCGTGCCGCTGCGCATGGCCAGGTGAACTTGCTGATTCCCATGCTCGCTCACGGCCACGAAATTCGCCAAACCCTGGCGCTGCTTGATCAGGCCCGCACAGAACTCGATGAAGCCACCATTCCCTACGGCCCCCTGAAACTTGGCGCCATGATCGAAGTGCCCGCTGCCGCACTCACGCTGGACGTCTTCTTGAAGTATTTTGATTTCCTGTCGATTGGCACCAACGACCTCATTCAATACACCCTGGCGATTGACCGTGCTGACGAATCAGTGGCGCATCTCTATGACCCCCTGCACCCGGCAGTGCTGCGCCTGGTGGCAGGCACCATTGCCGAGTGCCTGCGCCGCGGTAAGGGCGTCAGTGTGTGCGGCGAAATGGCCGGCGACACCGCCTTTACCCGCCTGCTGTTGGGCCTGGGCCTGCGCAGTTTTTCCATGCACCCTGCGCAAATCCTGGCTGTGAAGCAAGAGGTGCTGCGCAGCGACGCAGCGCGGCTGGCACCGTGGGCGCAAGGCGTGCTGGCAGCCGAGGAGCCGGGCGTAGCGATTGTTTTGTGACGTGAATTCAAGCCAAATCGGCTCCCAGCCCTTGTAAATACTGCTCAAGCAGCTATTGAATAAATAGCATTTTCATGGCATTTGCCGTACTCATACAGAGCACAACCCCCTGCAGATAACCCCATCCATGTCATCAAAAACAAAAGTCGTGGTGGGCCTGAGTGGCGGCGTCGACTCGGCGGTCACCGCGCACCTGCTCAAGCAGCAGGGCCACGAAGTCGTCGCCATCTTCATGAAAAATTGGGAAGAGGATGACAGCTCCGAGTTCTGCTCTTCCAACCAGGACTTCATTGACGCCGCCAGCGTCGCCGACGTGCTGGGCATTGAAATCGAGCACGTCAACTTCGCCGCCGAATACAAAGACCGCGTGTTCGCCGAATTTCTGCGTGAGTACCAGGCCGGCCGCACCCCCAACCCCGACGTGTTGTGCAACGCCGAGATCAAGTTCAAAGCGTTTCTAGACCACGCCATGCGCCTGGGCGCCGAAAAGATTGCCACCGGTCATTACGCCCGTGTGCGGCTGAATGAAACCACCGGCCTGCATGAGCTGCTCAAAGGTCTGGACGTCAGCAAAGACCAAAGTTACTTTCTGCACCGCCTGAACCAGGCCCAACTCAGCAAAACCCTGTTCCCCGTGGGCGAGCTGCACAAAACCCAGGTGCGCCGCATCGCCGACGAGATTGCCCTGCCGAATGCGAAAAAGAAAGACTCCACTGGCATCTGCTTCATCGGCGAACGCCCCTTCCGCGAGTTTCTGAATCGCTACATCGCCAAAGAGCCCGGGCCGATCAAAGACGATGCGGGCCGCACCATCGGCCAACACGTGGGCTTAAGTTTTTACACCCTGGGTCAGCGTCAGGGCTTGGGCATCGGCGGCCTCAAAGCCACCGGCGCGCAGCTGAAAGCCCTGAACGCTCAGGGCCTGCGCGGTATGGGCGAGCACGTGCCGTGGTTTGTGGCGCGCAAAGATGCGGGCACCAACACACTGTGGGTGGTGCAAGGGCACGAGCACCCGTGGCTGCTGTCAAGCCAGTTGTTTGCGCAGGATGCAAGTTGGGTGGCCGGACATGCGCCCGCGCAGGGCGCTGTGGCTGCCAAGACGCGCTATCGGCAAAGCGATGCTGTTTGCCACGTGGGTGTGCCGTCAGACACGCAGTTTGAGCTGCGCTTTGAGCAACCCCAGTGGGCGGTGACGCCGGGGCAATCGGCGGTGGTGTATGACGGGGAGGTTTGCTTGGGGGGCGGGGTGATTGCTTGACGATTTATTGGTACGGCAATGGCTGCATCTGCAGCCCCTGCACAGATTTAGATGCGCGTTCTTTGTGCCACAGCGTGCGGGAGCCTGAAGTCAATGCTTCCTTGCGATGTCGTGATAGCCGCTCTTGCCCACAGTCTTTCAACAACTGCGCCACATAGCCTTCGTACCCGGCCCCGCGAAAGCCTTCGATGCCATTCAACCCGGCTTGCTGGGCTGCCGGTTGCGGGTCGCTGATTGCCGACGATTGAGAGTGCGTGTGAAAAGTCGCTGGCATGCCCATTCACTCCACTATCAAAGTACTTGATTCACTATAAAAATAATAGCTGCTTGAGCAGCATATACAAGGGCTGGAAGCACTTTTATCTTAGAACGGTTATGCATACTAAAAATAGTTGTTAGCGCCACTTACGCAAGTGAAAAATGTGTATCCGAGGCGTTTAGTGTCTTAAGTTTGTTGATAGTCATTTCCGACGGGCACTTTTCTCAGATCAACGGGCATTCCAAGCAATATTTGTGGGTAGGGCGCAGTGTCCGATAAAGAATAACCGGTCGTTGCATGTACCCATGCAATGACCCGCCGCCGGCAGGCCACAGGTGTCTGTCTACAGAAAGCTTTTTCTATGGCCCAACACGCCATTGACGAATCCAACAACTTGAGCGATGCCTACCTTGTTTAACAGCCAGGATGACGCTGCGTAGGCGCTGCACATCCCGGTTAACGAAGTCTTGAACATCGTTGTCTGAGACTTTGCTGGCCAAGAACACTTCGGGTCTAGCTCGGCAGCGCAAAAGGCAACTGGATGCGGTGGCCGCAGTCGAGCGCTGCGCTGTTGCGCGGCCGTGCAACGTTTGAGTATGCTGATTACATTGCAATGGAGAAAACCTTCACTGAACCACCCCGGCTTTCGTGGAGGCTAGTTGAGTTAAGTCAGACCGATGCGGTCTTCGCGAGTGACCCGTAACTAAAAGCCAAAAAGTGCCTCTGGCTACCGGCCAGCTTGAGCTTTCAAATTTCCGTCTGCTCTGACAGCTCCAATGCATCCTCGACCTCAATGCCGAGATACCGCACAGTGCTTTCCAGTTTGGTGTGCCCAAGCAGCAACTGAACGGCCCGAATGTTTTTGGTGCGGCGGTAGATCAAGGACGCTTTGGTGCGGCGAATCGTATGGGTGCCATAGACGGTTGGATCAAGTCCGATTTCTTCGATCCAAGAATCCAGTATTCGCGCGTACTGCCTTGTCCCTAAGTGCGGGGAGTCATGTACGCGGCTGGGAAACAAGTAAGAATCATTTGTTAGTTTTGCCTCCTTGATCCACTCAGTAACTGCGTCTCTCGTCGGTGGCGTGATTTCAAACTGAACCGGCTTGGCGGTCTTTTGCTGTATGACGATCGCACGGGCGGAAACGCGGTCACCATGACAGATATCGCGCACACGTAAGCGAACGAGGTCACATGCCCTGAGCTTGCTGTCCAATCCGAGATCGAAGAGCGCCAGCTCTCGTGTACGGTGACCAATTTGAAGCCGTATGCGGATGGCCCAGATGTCTTTCAGCTTCAGCGGGGCCTTCTGGCCGACGATCTTTCCTTTGTCCCAAGGAACCTTGGTAGGCGAAGTAGTTTCGGTGTCCACGTTGAT
>JAYUXO010000031.1:0-5635 GCA_043753505.1 Comamonadaceae bacterium | reverse complement strand
GCACTGCAAACAAAGACCGCCAGTAGGCCGCAATGACGGTGTGCGTCATACCGACGGGAACCACTTGCGCGCTTGCTGGGTGATCTGCATGGCGGGCTTCTGCGTGGTGTTGGGAAGCCCTCAATCTAAAGCTGCGCATCGGACTTTTCTTGCGCAGTTGCGTGGGAGCATCCACTTTTGCTATTAAATAAGTAGCTGCTTGAGCAGTATCCACAAGGGCTTGAGGCTGATTTGATTCAAATTTAATCACGACAGCTTCAGTCGCCAGGTTTGACCCACCCGGTCATGCCAAAAGCCACGAAAGTGCCCTACCCGGTGGCTGTCTAATTTGGCAATCCAACAGCGCTCCCACTTGGGCTGAAGGTCGTTGATGTAGTGGTCGGAGATCGCGCAAAGTGAGGGTGTTTTCTGCATGACATGCGGCATGCCGCTGTCTGTACCGCCTGCGTCACCCTTCGCTAACTTTCAGGCCAGGTCCGCGCTATCCTGGCAGTCCACATTTCAGGAGACACCCGATGAACAGTTCCCGCTTTCTGATCCCCACCCTGCTGGTCTGCGCCGGTTGGCTGGCCTGTCCAGTCCCGCCGGCCCATGCCCAACTCGCCCCCTCGCCCGACGCTGCGGTGCAGCGCGCCGCCGCCGCACAAAAACAGCCGCTGCTGGCCACGCTCAAAGAATTTGTGGACATCGAAACCGGTAGCCGCGACTTCGAAGGCATTCAGCAAGCCACCGAGTTGCTGGGCAACAAGCTCAAAGCCCTGGGCGGACAAGTGCAGTTCATTGAGCCGCAAGAGGCCACCAACTACCGCATGATGGACACGCCCGAGAAGATTGGTCGCATGGTCAAGGCCACGTTCAAGGGCACCGGCACCAAACGCATCATGTTGATTGCGCACATCGACACGGTGTATCCCAAGGGCATGGCGGCCAAGCAGCCGTTTCGCATCGACGGCGACAAGGCTTACGGCCTTGGAATCTCCGACGACAAGCAGGGCGTGGCGATGGTGGTGCATGTGGTAGCCCTGCTGAAAGCACTCAACTTCAACGAATACGGCACCCTGACAGTGCTGGTCAACGGCGATGAAGAAATCAGCTCGCCCGGCTCCCGTGACGAGTTGATCAGGTCTGGCGGTGAACACGACGTGGTGATGTCATTTGAAGCCACCCGCACGGCCAACGACAAGCTGTCGCTGGCCACCAGCGGCATTGCGTCGGTGGAGCTGAAGGTGGAAGGACGCGCCTCGCACGCGGGCGCCGCGCCCGAGCGCGGCGTGAATGCGCTGTACGAACTGTCGCACCAGATCATGCAGATGCGCGACCTGTCACAAAACGAGCGTGGCCTGAAGCTGAACTGGACGGTGTCGCAGTCCGGCACCAACCGCAACGTGATTCCGGCCTACGCCACCGCACAGGCCGATGTGCGCGTGCTGCGGGTGGCTGACTACGACGGCATTGAAGCGACGGTACGCGAGCGGGCCAAAAAGCAGTTGTTGCCTGATGCCAAAGTCACCGTCAATTTTGAGCGCCGCCGCCCACCGTTGGAAGTGACTGCCGCCAACCGCAAACTGGCCGCCCATGCCCAGACCATTTACGCCGAACTGGGACGCAAGCTGGAGGTAGACGACCAGCCCGAGGGGGGTGGTACCGATGCCGCATTTGCTGCGTTAAAAACCCAGGCGGCGGTGGTGGAGCGTTTTGGCCTGCAAGGCTTTGGCGGGCACACCGCTGACAACGAATACGTGCTGCTGGAAACCGTGGAAGCCAGGCTGTATCTGGCGGCGCGGGTGGTCATGGATGTGGCGCGGGGCAAGGGGCTGTAAGCCTTCGTGCATGGGGCGGTGGCAGGTATCTAGATCAAACTAAATACGGCTGCAGCCCTTATCGATATTGCTCAAGCAGCTATTAATCAAGTAGCAAAAACAGCTGGCTTAGCCACCCAACAAGCCGTGGGTGCGCGCGTAGTGAATGGTTTGGGTGCGGCTTTTGACGTCCAGACGACGAAACAGCCGCCACAGGTGAACCTTCACCGTGTGCTCGCTGATGCCCAACTCATTGGCAATGTCGCGATTGGACAGGCCCCGATCCAACATGATGATCAGCTGTTTTTGCCGCTTGGACAATTTGTTGTCCGTGGGTACCATGTCATCAAACCCGCTGTCTTCTTGCAGCAACGCGCGCAGCGCCGCCGTGATTTCAGAGGGACCGGCCGATTTCTCAATGTAAATATCAGCCCCGGCATCAATGCACGCGTCGTCCCATTCGGCGGCAGGCGAGGCCGACAGCACTGCCAGCGGAATACCGGGAAACCGCGCCTTCATGTCGCGCACGCCGGAGGTGCCCACTGCGTCGGGCAGTTTCAAGTCCAGGCAGATCAACTCGGGGTCACCGTGTTTTTTGATGGCGGCGTCAACGCCCCCCAGACGCTCGATTTCCACCACGTTGGCTGTGGAGTTCATGCGGCGCAGCAGCATCACGATGGCCTCGCGCATGAGGGGATGGTCGTCAATCACGAAAATGTTCATTGTGGGTCTCCTTACGTTATTGAATCAACAGCTTTAGAGCTGCTTGAATTTGCTCGGGTGAAATGCCATCTTGGGCACGCAGGCGTGATTGCAAGCCGGGCAAGGCGTCTGAGCCCAGTTGCTGCAGTTGGCCAATCGCACGCCCTGCATCTCGCGGCGAATCAAACCCCAGGCTCTGAAGCAGCACGGTGCCCTGAGGTTCCACCAGTTTGAAGTAGAACAGACCGTCAGCTTCGCGGTATTGCTTGAATGCGGGCAGCGCCGTCTTGTGGTGTGTTTTGGCGGGCACAGATGCTGGCCCGCCCAAAGCACGCAGACCCACCGACTGCCGCAGCTGCGACATCAGCCCGTGTGACAGTTCCCGCGCCTTTTCGGCACCTTGCAGCAACGTGGTTTCAATTTTTGCGGGGTCTGCCATGAGCGATTCGTAGTGCTCGCGCAGAGGTGCAATCTCGCGGTCCACGCGTTCAAACAGCAACTGCTTTGCATCACCCCAGGAAATGCCATGGGCATAGGCGTCTCGCAGGCTCTGGGTTTCCTGTGCGCTGGCAAAAGCCTGGTAAAGCTGAAACAACGCTGAGCCATCAACTTGTTTGGGCTCCCCCGGTGCTTTCGAGTCGGTCACGATGCCGGCAATCTGTTTGCGCATCTGCTCTCGCGGTGCAAACAGCGCGATGGTGTTGTCGTAGCTCTTGCTCATCTTGCGCCCGTCCAGCCCCGGCAGGGTGGCCACCGATTCTTCGATCACCGCCTCAGGCAGCACCAGATGGTCGCCATACACATGGTTGAAGCTGGCTGCCATGTCGCGCGCCATTTCAATGTGCTGAATCTGGTCGCGGCCTACAGGAATTTTGTGCGCCTTGAACATCAGGATATCCGCCGCCATCAGCACCGGATACATGAACAGACCTGCCGTCACGTCGGTGTCGGTGTCGTGGCCGGCTGCTGCATTTTTATCCACTGCAGCTTTGTAGGCATGGGCCCGGTTGAGCACGCCTTTGCCCGTCACACAGGTCAAAAACCAGGTCAGTTCGGGTATTTCGGGAATGTCGGACTGGCGGTAAAAAAACACTTTCTCCGGATCCAGACCTGCCGCCAGCCAGGTGGCGGCAATTTCAAGCGTGGAGCGCTGAATGCGCGCGGGGTCGTCCACCTTGATAAGGGCGTGGTAGTCGGCCAGAAAGTAAAAGCACTGGGTGTGGGCCGCGCGGCTGGCCTGCACGGATGGACGAATGGAACCCACGTAGTTGCCCAGGTGCGGCGTACCGGAAGTGGTGATGCCGGTGAGGATGCGTGTGGTGTTCGGGATCGTGGTCATGGGGGTCATGGGTGTGTTATTGGAGAACAGCGCTCAAGGGCGACAACATATAACCAATAACCGTAGACCCGACGGACATCAGCGGCCGCAGCCACAAGCTGCCGACCACACCCGCAATGACCAAACCCATCACGATGAAAAAACCGTAAGGCTCGATACGGTCCAGCCACTGCGCCTGCTGGCGCGGCAACACACCCGCCAGGATGCGACCGCCATCCAGCGGCGGCAAAGGAAACAGGTTGAAGGCCCACATCACCAGGTTCGTCAATACGCCAGCACGCGCCATTTCGATGAAAAAGCGCTCGTCTACCCCGGTGCCAACCAGGATCGTCAGCAGCACAGCCCAGCCGATGGCTTGAATGAAGTTGGATGCAGGTCCGGCCAGCGCCACCCAGATCATGTCCCGCTTGGGGTTGCGCAATTGCCCGAAATTGACGGGCACCGGCTTGGCATAGCCAAATAAAAACGCGCCAGAAGTAGCGAAATACAGCATCAACGGCATCAAGATGGTACCGACAGGGTCGATGTGTTTAAGTGGGTTGAGTGTGATTCGGCCCAGTGCATAAGCGGTGTTGTCACCGAAGTGCCGCGCGGCATAACCGTGAGCCGCCTCGTGAATGGTGATGGCAAAAAGCACAGGCAGCGCATAAATCGCAACGGTTTGAATCAGGTTTGAAAAATCCATAACGGCGATTGTGTCAGACGGTTTTAGTCGGGAATTGCGAAAAAGTGAGTTCAAAAAAATTCAGGGACATTCACCGTAGCGGCGCTGCGAACGCGAAGAAAGAGAGTCAGAGGTTCCGCCGTCAGTTTTGGGGGTTTTCTGTTCCTCCCGCTATCTATTCGCGGCCCGCTGCGTTCTCTACGGACAAAGACGGTTGAACTAAATTTGCAGCCCCAGCGCCGCCAGACTTCCACGTCCCGCGCGCAACACCACTGGCTCTCCCCCGGCGTCCATCCCCGTCAGGTCAATCACCGTGGTGGGCTGGCTGGGGCAGGCTCCCGCATCCAGCACAGCTGCGAGTTGATGCTCAAAGCGCGCCCGAATGTCATGCGCGTCGTTCAACGATTCGGTTTCGCCTGGCGCAATCAGCGTGGTTGCCAGCAGCGGCGCACCGTGCAATTCAAGCAACGCTTGCAAGGCCCGGTGCTCAGGCACGCGCAGACCAATGGTTTTGCGCTGCGGATGGCTCACGCGGCGCGGCACCTCTTTACTGGCCTCCAGGATGAAGGTGTAAGCCCCTGGCGTGGCAGATTTGAGCAGGCGGTATTGCCGGTTGTCTACCCGCGCGTAATTGGCCAGTTCACTCAGGTCACGGCACAGCAGGGTCAGGTGGTGCTTGTCGTCCACACCGCGAATCTGGCGCAGTTTGTCGGCTGCGGCCTTATCGTCCAGATGGCAGACCAGGGCATAGCTGGAATCTGTGGGCACAGCCGCAATCCCACCGCGTGCCAACAGGGCCACGGCCTGCTTGAGCAAGCGAGGTTGTGGGTTATCGGGGTGGACTTCAAAAAGTTGGGACATTGTTAATTTTCTTTTTGAACGCAGAAAACGCAGAGGACGCAGAAATTACGCAAACGGACGCAGAAGAAGCCTTATTGATGATTAGACAAAATGGATCAACGGACATTTTTTTGTTTCTGTATTTCGTTAGCGTTCGATGCGAATCCTTCGCGCCCGCTGCGTTCAAAAGGCCCCGTATTCATTGTTTTCGCGTCACTCCACCGCCTCCACCACGATGCGACTTTCCCGTACGCCCAGCCAGGCACCCAGTCCGCCGCAAACCGCAATCAG